>DATCPW010000340.1:0-2392 GCA_036569865.1 Candidatus Dormiibacterota bacterium | reverse complement strand
AACCGGCTCACCTCCAAGGCCCGGATCGAAGGCTTCCGGCCGGGACGCGCACCCCGATCGCTGGTGGAAGCACGGCTTGGGCCCGCGGTCGTCAGGGAAGAGGTGGTCGAGCTGATGGTGCCCGAGGTCATGCGTCAAGTGCTCCAAGAGGGCTCGATCGATCCGATCGAAAGCCCCGACGTCGAGGTGCTCGAGCTGGAGCGCGGCAGGCCGGCGCGCCTGAAGGCGACCGTGAGCGTGATGCCTGAGGTGAAGCTCGGCGAGGTGCCGAAGCTCGAGGAGCCGATCAATCCGATCGAGGTCACGGACGAGATGGTCGATCGCCGCCTCGAGGATCTTCGCGAGCCGCTCGCGGAGATAACGCCGGTGGAGCGCGAGGCGCGGAACGGCGACGTGGTCGTGATCGACGTCGAGGTCGACGTGGACGGCACCGTTATCGAATCCGAGACGCGCAAGGCGATGGAGGCGGAGCTGAAGGAAGGCGTGCTGCTGCCGGAGCTACTTGCTTTGATTCCTGGAGCGAAAGTCGAGGAAACTCGATCGGTGCTCGTGAAGTTTCCGGATGACTACAGCGATCCCCAGCTCGCCGGCAAGGACGCGACGATCAAGGTTACTGTCCAGGGGGTCAAGGAGAAGGTGCTGCCCGCCCTTGACGATGAGATGGCCAAGCAGCTGAGCAACGGCGATCACGAAAACGTGGAGTCGTTCCGTCAGTCCACACGCGCTGCACTCGAGGAGTCAGCCAAGGAGATGGCGAAGCTCGACCGCGAGCAAGCGCTCGTCAAGGGCCTGGTCGAATCCTCGAGCGTGGAAGTGCCGGTGGCGCTCGTCGATCGTGAGCTCACCAGCCAGCTCGAGTCGATGGAGCGGACGCTCAATCGCCAGGGGCTCAAGCTCGAGAGGTACTTCGAGTACATGGGGAAGAACATCAACCAGTGGGTCGAGGAGGAGCGGCCGGCCGCCGAGCAGCGCCTCAAGGTCGACCTCGTGCTGGGTGAGTATGCGAAGCGGCAGGATCTCGAGCCGTCGGACGAGGACGTCGCTAGCTTCCTCGAAGAGCAGGCGGGCGAAGACGACGAGCTGAAAGGCCAGGTTGAGGAGCTGAAGCGGAGCGAGAGCGCGAAGCGGTATTTCGCCTCACGGCTGCGGCGGCGCCGCGTGCTGGATCGGCTGGCAGCAGAAGCGCCGACCTCCAAGTAAGGCGCCCCACCGGACAATCCCCGTCTGGACTTGACGGAACCAGGGGGAGGCGTGTCTAGAATGACGTTGTGCACGATATGACCCGGATACACCGCCCCGAGAGCTACCTGGTGCCGATGGTGGTCGAGAACACGGGGCGCGGCGAGCGCGCCTTCGACATCTACTCTCGGCTGCTGAAGGACCGCATCGTCTTCATCGGTACGCCCATCGACGACCAGGTCGCGAACCTGGTGGTGGCGCAGCTGCTGTTCCTGCAGTCAGAGGATCCCGACAAAGAGATCTCTCTGTACATCAACAGCCCGGGCGGCCAGGTGACCGCGGGCCTGGCGATCTACGACACGATGCAGTACATCCGGCCGGCGGTGTCGACGATCTGTATCGGCATGGCCTACTCGATGGCCGCAGTCCTGCTGGCCGGCGGGGCGCACGGCATGCGCTATGCGCTGCCTCACGCCAACATCCTCATCCACCAGCCGTGGGGTGGGATGCAGGGCCAGGCGACCGACATCCAGATCCACGCCAAGGAGATCCTGCGCACCCGCGAGCAGCTGAACCAGATCCTGGCGCGGCACACGGGCCAGAAGATCGAGAAGGTGACGCTCGACACCGAGCGCGACTACTTCCTGACCTCGGAGGCGGCGAAGGAGTACGGGCTGATCGACGACATCATCCTCACTCCGATCAAGCCACTCGACGTGGCCCGCGAAGCAGCCAGCGCGAAAGAGAAAGAGAAAGAGAAAGAAAAGGAAAAGGTGGTGGCCGCTCCGTAGCCATGATCTTCCGACGAAGGGGGAAGAGCGGCGAGGTTAAGAGGCACAAGCCAAAGTGCTCGTTCTGCGGAAAGATGCAGGGCGAGCTGGGTGTGAGGCTCGTGGCAGGTTCCGGAGTTTTCATCTGCAGCGAGTGCATAAGCGTTGCGAACGAGATGCTGTGGGGCCATAATCCCCCGGCACCGGCCTCGTCTTGATAGACACAGACCGAGCAGACACCGCGATGGGGGATCAATGAACGAAAGAGAGGACCGACGCCGGTACACGCGCTGCTCGTTCTGCGGCAAGGGGCAGGACCAGGTGCGCAAGCTGGTGGCCGGCCCTGGCGTTTTCATCTGCGACCAGTGCATCGATCTGTGCCAGGAAGTCCTCGAGGACGACAACCGCTCCGCAGGCACGAAGAAGCAGAAGACAGGCTTCAT
>DATCPW010000339.1:0-2326 GCA_036569865.1 Candidatus Dormiibacterota bacterium | reverse complement strand
CATCTGGCGCTCTCCACCCGATAACGAGTTGGCCGGCAGGTGGCGGCGAGCCGCCAGCGGAGGAAACAGCGCCATCACCTCGTCCAGCGCTTTGCGGAGGTCGGCCCGATCGCGACGCCAGAGGTGTGCCAGTCGCAGGTTCTCGTCGACGGTGAGCTCGCGAATGATTCCACCGCCTTCAGGGACCATGCTGATTCCCAAACGCACGATGGCCTCGGGCGACATCCCGGTGAGGAGGCGGCGTCCATAAGAAACCGATCCGGAGCGCGGACGGACAAGACCTGCGATCGCGCGGATCAAGGTCGACTTACCGGCCCCATTGGGGCCCAGAACGGCAGTGATGCTGTTGTCGGGTATGCGCAGGCTCACGCCGTCGAGCGCTGCGACGCCCCCATACGAAACGCTGAGCCCATCAACCTCGAGCATCTGCCTCTTTCTCCGGGACATTCACGGTGAGCTCCTCGCCGAGGTAGGCATCGGTCACCGCCTTGTCCTTCTGCACGCGCTCGGGAGGACCGGAGGCGATGAGACGGCCGAAGTCAAGGACGTGAACCCGCTCACAGACGCTCATGATCAGGTCCAGTCGATGCTCGACCAGAGCAACCGACATCTGCGTACGGACGGAACGCAGCAGGTCGGCGAGCTCCTTGATCTCGGTCGATGTCAGCCCGCTCGCGGGCTCGTCGAGCAATAGAAGGGAAGGCCGCGACACAAGCGCACGGGCCAGTGAAACCCACTTCTGGACGCCGTATGGCAGGACACCTGGATACCGGTCGGCGAAACGCTCGATGCCAAGCAAACGGAGCTGGTCGCGGGCGAGATCCGCGGTCTCAGCCTCGTATCGATCTGAGCGACTCAGACCAATCAGTGCGGAAGCGAAACCCGGACGTGCGGCACGGCGGACCCCCACCATGACGTTTTCAAGCACTGTCAGGCCGCTCCAAAGACCGAGTCCTTGCAGAGTTCTAGAGATACCGAGAGCGTTCAGCTCGTGGGGCCGCAGGCCGTTGATGCGCCGGCTGTCGTACAAGATCTCGCCCGTCTGCGGCTTCAGAAAACCGCAGATGACGTTAAACAAGCTCGTCTTACCTGCGCCGTTCGGGCCGATGATGCCGACGATTTCCCCTGCAGGCACTGCGAGGGATACATCGTCCAGAGCAACCAACCCTCCGAAGCGCAGGCTCAGGGACCGGACCTCGAGCGAGCCTGGGCCGAGCAGGCGGGCGCCTGTTGGAGAACCGGTGGCAGCATCAACCGTGCCCACGTCCATAAGCTACCTTGCCGGGCCCGACTTTCGGATCCAGCGCTCGACTCGGCTTCCCTTGCGGGGCGGCGCCCACCGCCACCGCTACCATTCGAGGACAGTGGTCGCACGGCTCAAGCCTTACTGGCTCCACGTTTATCTGCTCGTATACACACCGACCTTATTGCTCGCCGACAGCCGAACCACTGCGCTCTGGCAGCAATGGATCCTTGGGCTCCTAACCTTCGCCGCGCTCTTCCTCGCGGCGCTGAAAGCCCCGCGCGAGCAAAGGCTGCAGGTGTGGATCTGCGTCGTCGTTGCCACGGGCTTCGAGATATTCGGATCGCTCATCTGGGGTCTCTACCAGTACCGCTTTCACAACGTCCCCCTGTATGTGCCGCCGGGCCACGGCGCCGTCTATTTGTTTGGATTGCTCGCAGCGCGAACACCAGTCGTTCTTCGGTATGGCAAACGCGTCGCGCACGTGATTCTCGCCGGCGCGTCGACGTGGGCTCTGCTGGGGCTGACCGTGCTCCCGTTGGTCACCGGTCGCTTCGACCTCCAGGGCGCGATGTGCCTGCCGATCTTCGCGTGGTTCGTTCTGCGGTCGCCACGCTGGCCATTGTTCGCAGCGATCTTCATCGCCACGGGCGAGCTGGAGATCTTTGGCACTTTCTTTCGCGATTGGTACTGGATGCCGATCGCGCCGTGGACACACATCCCGTCAGGCAACCCGCCGTCGGTGATCGCCGGCGGCTACTGCGTGATCGACGCCTCCGTGCTGCTGGTGATGCGCGGCGTCCTGGCGATCCGCAACCAGGTACAAGCTCTACGGCCGGTGCCGGTAGGGCAGGAGGGCTGACCGACCCGACGGTGAGTCGGACGACGACCGCTAGCGCGGCAGGGTTGGCCGGGGTCCCCCCGGCGATGACTTTGTTTCTTACTCACGCCATACGTTGCGTTGCGCCAGTAATTTGATAAATCCCATCGATATACCGGAGGGAGAGCAGGCGCGCGCGAAGCGCCCGCCGATGAGGGGAACCACCGGGGGTTCCCTCTCATAAGGTCGGGCGAAGCCCGACC
>DATCPW010000338.1:0-1758 GCA_036569865.1 Candidatus Dormiibacterota bacterium | reverse complement strand
AGCGTCGACGGCGGCGAGGTGGTGGTGATCATGGGCCCGTCGGGTTCGGGCAAGTCGACGTTTCTGCGCTGCCTCAACCACCTGGAGAAGATCAACAGCGGAAAGATCGAGATCAACGGCCACTTCATCGGCTACCGGCAGAGGGCCGATGGAAGGCTGATCGAAGAGAGCGATCGGAAGGTCGCGCGGCAGCGGGCCGAGATCGGGATGGTGTTTCAGCGCTTCAACCTGTTCCCGCACATGACGGTGATCGAGAACCTCATGCTGGCGCCGGTCCTGGTCAAGAAGGTTCCAAAAGACGTGGCGCGACAGCGAGGACTTGATCTCCTCAAGCAGGTCGGCCTGCCCGAGAAGGTGGACGTTTACCCCGGGACGCTCTCGGGTGGGCAGCAGCAGCGCGTCGCGATCGCCCGCGCCCTCGCCATGGACCCGAAGGTGATGTTGTTCGACGAGCCCACCTCGGCGCTCGACCCCGAGCTCGTGGGTGAGGTGCTCGACACCATGAAGACGCTGGCCCGCAGCGGAATGACCATGGTGTGCGTCACGCACGAGGTGGGGTTTGCGCGCGAGGTCGCGGACCGCGTGGTGCTCATGGACGATGGGGTCGTGGTCGAGGAGGGCGCACCGGAAGCGTTCTTTACGGCGCCTCAGCACAGCCGCACGAAACAGTTCCTGTCAAAGATTTTGTGAGACCGCTGGCTTCGCTCGTCTGATGCTCAGCGCCAGCGCGCCCAGCAGCTCGGCTCGCTCTACGAACGTTGCCGGCACCACGTCCACGCTTTCGGCGGCGGCCAGGACTGTGTAGCGGCGGATCGATTCACGGATCGGCTGCAGAAGTAGATCACCTGCGCGGCTGAGCAGGCCGCCCACTACGATGCGCTCCGGGTTGATGAGGTTGCAAAGACCGGCGACGGCGACTCCGATCTCACGTCCGGCATCGGAGATGGCGCGCCGGCACCTGAGGTCCCCCTGCGCCGCGAGCTCGATGACTTCGCCCAAGGTGAGACTCTCGCCATCGTCGCCCGAGACCAGTCGAAGAATCGCCGGTCCCGACGCGACAGTCTCGAGGCAACCTCTGTTCCCGCAGTAGCAAAGCGCGCCGCTCTCGTCCAGCGTTGTGTGCCCGATCTCGCCCGCGGTCCCGGACGCGCCGCGGAGCAGGCTCCCATCCACCACCAGGCCCGCACCGACCCCGGTCGCCGCCTTGATGTAGGCGAAATTCATGCAGTCGCGGCCAGAGCCCCAGGTGAGCTCCGCGAGGGCTCCGAGGTTCGCGTCGTTCTCGATCTCCACCGGAATCCCCAGCCGCTTCTCCATCTCGTCGCCGATTCGAAGGCCGAGCCAGCCGGGGAGGATGGTCGCCGATCCGACGGTACCGCGTGCGCGGTCGACAGGTCCGGGGATGCCGATGCCGGCGCCGATCACGTTCTTCCGATCGATGCCCGCCTCGGCCAGAACTTCCAATGCCATTCGGGCGGCAGCGTCGAGGGCCTCCTCCGCATTGTGGTCAACGTCGAGGTCGCACCGGCGCTCCGCCAGCACGTTGTGCGCGAGGTCGGCCACCGCGACCAGCACGTGACTGTGGCCGAAGTCGATGCCGAGCACGGCGCTGGATGAGTCCTGGAGCACCAGCTGCACGCCGGGCCGCCCGCCCCGGATGTTCGGCGCCTTGACGTCGACCTCGAACACGAGGCTCGAATCCTTGAGCTCGGCGACAAGGCTGGAGACCGTCGTCCGGGACAGGCCGGTCGCCCGGGC
>DATCPW010000337.1:0-13218 GCA_036569865.1 Candidatus Dormiibacterota bacterium | reverse complement strand
CTCAAACTCGTTGGCCGGCATCGACTCGTACTACGGCGTCCACATCGTATTAACGAGTCCGCGCGGCTACGTCGACGCGTTCTCATTCGTGAAAGGCAACGACATGTTCGGCGTCGGTTTCGTATCGGGGAAGGACGATGTGCTAAAGCTGGCGAGGGCGCAGACGAAGAGTCAATACGCAGCCGCGCCGACCGAAACCATTCCGAAGGCGAAATGGCCGGAGAACGCCCCATCCCAGCGGCCGCAGACCAACTTTCTCGGCGCGATCATCGGGGCGGTGCTCGTTCTTGTCATCATCGGCGGAGTCGTCCGCTTCGTGATGGTCCGGCGCAGGGGGTAGTCAGTAGGGATGGCTGACGTTGATGTGCGTCCCATAAGGGCGGATGAGCTGGACCAGGTCCTTCCGCTGATAGCCGGCTATCAGACGTTCTATGTCGCCAAGCCGGACGCCGAGCGCAACCGGCGCTTCTTCTCCCGCTTCCTTCACCCGAGCGCAGAAGGCCTCCTGCTCGGGGCCTGGGTGGATGGAGAGTTGGTCGGTTTCGCCACCCTTTACTGGTTCTTCAGCTCCACCAAGGCGGCGGAGACGGTGTTGATGAACGATCTGTTTGTGAAAGAGGGCATTCGCGGAAAGGGCATCGGCCGGGCATTGATCCAGAGCGCCCTCGACGAGACGCGGCGGCGCGGAGCCGCGCACCTCGAGTGGTTCACGGCGCCGGACAACGCGACGGCCCAGCGACTCTACGATTCCGTCCCCGGAGCGGGACGTTCCATCTGGTACGCATACGAGATAGAGGCCGAAACCTAGCGTCGTTCCAGTCGGCGCGAAGCGCCGGCCACGTTCGAATCACATAGAGCGGTCGAGATGAGGATCGGACTGCGGTCCGGCCCTCCAGGTGACCCACCATGGGATCACGACCTCGCTGATCGCCAGCAAGCTGACCATCGCGACCGCGAGCACTGTCTGGAACTGATCTGTTCTCTGACCGCGCAGCACCACGACAAGCGCGCTGGCGCCCGCGGTCAGCACGGCCGCCCACGGCAGCGCGATTTGCCACAGGTCGACGGGCCGCTCGTCAGCGGCACGGTCGGCTCGCTCGGCGGGCCAAAGGGCGGCAAGCGCGATCGCCAGGTAGCCGACCACCCACCCCGAGTCGATGAGGAGGGTTGGGTATACCCCGTCGGCGGTCATGTAGGCGAATGCGCTGTCGGCGATGGCATTCGCGGCCAGGCCCCCCAGCAGAAGGAGCATGCGCCCGTGGTGGATTCGCGTGGCGCGGCGGATGGCCAGGATGAGGACGGTCGCGATGAGAATGTCGCCCCCCGGGTAAGCCAGGAGGATCGCTCGTTCGACGATCACCCCTGAGCTGAGCTCGACCTGCTGGAGACCCAGGGACCAGCCGGTGAAGGTCAACGCGAGGGCGATGGTCAGCGCATCGAGCCACAGACGCCAGCGCTGCGCGGTCCCTCTCGGAGCGGTCCAGAAGTACAGAACGCCGGCGACCGCAAGTGGCACTGCCAGCAGATAGCCGGCATCGGCGGCCGACGGGAATGGGACCACAAGGTTGAGCACGACCTCGTACGCACTCCAGATCAGCTCGCCGATACACCACGCGGCCGCCGAGGCGGCCATCAGCGCCCACCCGCGCCGGAACCGGCCCACCGAACGCCTCGCCGTGTACGCGCAAGCGCCTGCGGCGGCGAGTGCCGCCACGGCTGACCCAATGTCGTCCACGGCGATGGAGAAGCGGTCACCACCCAGATTGAAGCCGAGGATGAGGACGTCTCCGATGGCTGCGGCGGTGGCGGCAGCCGCCGCGATGGCAAACTGGTTCCAACCGAAAGTACGAGTGGAAGTCACGACCATCAGACGGCCACGGTGCCGGCCAGCACTGCGGCGACAGCGAACCTAATCCAACTTTTCGTCAAAGCTGGAGGCCCCGCCGCCGCCTACACGTGACTTTACTCACGAGCCTGACGACCCCATGCTCAAATGGTCGACCACGGAGGCCCAAAGATCGCCCTTGGAACGGACGGGATGCAGCCCTAGGTCTGGGTGGTGAGCGTTCGCCATAGACGGGCGATCTCAGGTGCGGATTTCGAGACTCAACTGAGACTGTCGATGAGACGACCAACGTTTTAAGTTCTGCCTGAAATGAGCGTGATTCGCGAGCCGGTCGCCGTCATCCTCGGACTGCTGGCGTTCGCTTGTGCGGCGGGGGCTGCCTGGCAGGCCGGGCTGGCGTGGCCGGCCTCGTCGAAACGCCCGCTGGCTCGGATCGGGGCGGCGAGCTCCCTCGTTCTGGCAGCCATTGGGTTCAGCCTTGGCTACTGGGAGGTCCTCTCCGGCATCGGCGATCTCTTCTTCAGCTTCGGGCCGCCGTTCATTCGAGTTCTCTTCGATGTGGCTGTGGCAGGTTTGCCGTTCGCAGTGGTTGGCCTGCTGCTGAGCCTAATCAGCATGCTGCACGCCGCGGATGTTCCACCTGGAGCAATCTGGCCGGGTATCCTCGCCGGCCTAGCGATCGGTTGGCTCCTGGATCCATACGCCACTCTGGGCGGGCGGCGGATGGCGACCATGCGCGACCAGTACCTGGCTGCCGCGGCTGCCGATGCGTCTAAGACCGGTATCACAAACGTGGGCTCGACTCCGTCAGCTGATTGGTGGGAAAGGCTGCCCGACTTCGGCAGCAACGACTCCGACGGCCCCAATCCGGTCGCGGTGACGATCGCGCTCATCGCACTTGCGCTGCTTGCGATAGGCGGCGGCGTAGTTACGGCGGCGTTGGTTTTCCGAGAAGGCCGCAACAAGGCGCAAGCTCAGCTTGCGCAAGCAGCTGCCGCTGAAGCTGCACATGAATAGGAGACGCGGGCGAGGTCGGCGCCGGCTACGCGATGGTGGCTTCGATCGAACCCTGGTGGCCCTGGATGTGGCCGATCAGCACGCGCTCGATGCGCTGCCGCACAGTCATCTTTCCCGAAGGCAGCTCCTTGGCAATATCCAGCTTGTCGTCTGTGATTGAGCGTAGATCCTTGGCAATCTGGCTCCCGCTGGCCCGCAGCAGGGTCAACACCTCCGCCTTGGTCGTGTCGGCATATTCATTGGCGTGCCTGGCGTTGATCTGCTTGAAATCGGCAGGCGGCGTCGGCTGGTCAAGTATGGCTGCCTGGATGCGGCCCATGATCACGTTCAAGTTCACAGCGACGTGGTGAGCGATCACGCCCAACGGCCGGGCCTCGTCCTCGTCGTTGATCCGCATGCCCGGCGTGTTCCTACCTCGCATTCGCCACTGCTCGCTGGTCAGTGACTCCACGACCCCTGTGAAGTTCTCGAGGGAAGCCTCGAACTGATCGGCCAGGCTCTCCGAGCGTGACGTCGAGGTTTCGGACATAGACCAAAAGGTAGCAGCCTCGTCAGGAGACAAGTGGGGGCGCGACGCCGTTCAAGTGTCGATGTCTCCCCCAGTCCGGTTTGAGCGCGAGGATCTCCCCATCGTCGCCCCACATCAGGCGCCAACCCAGCTCGTGGACGAAGCGATGGTGACGTCGGCAAAGCAGGCAGGTGTTAGCAAGGTTCGTTTCGCCGCCATCGACCCAGTGAACCAGGTGGTGGCCATCGCACCAATCGGCCGGACGGTCGCAGCCGGGGAACCGGCATCCTCTGTCGCGGATGACCAGCGCACGGCGGAGGGCGGGCGGAATGGTGCGAGTGCACCGGCC
This sequence comes from Candidatus Dormiibacterota bacterium, assembly GCA_036569865.1. Taxonomy (GTDB): domain Bacteria; phylum Chloroflexota; class Dormibacteria; order Dormibacterales; family Dormibacteraceae; genus Palsa-872. The sequence continues at coordinate 9,498 of DATCPW010000337.1, read as the reverse complement.
GACGTCGATCGGTTCTGAGTTGGGAGCGAGAAGGACGCGGGTCATCGCGCTGTCACACGCCAGCCGCCGCGCCGCGTCTGCCGTGATCGGTTGCGACCACTCGAGGTCGGCTGCGGGAGCGCCGGGCGCTTTGGCCAGCGTGGCCGCTGAAGCGATCACCGAAAGGTGAGGCTTCTGGCCGGCGACCTCCGGAAGGTTGCCCGCGTCGAGCTGCCTGCGAGCCATCTCGACAAGCGCATCGGCGCGACGCATCGATCCGCTCCGCTCGTCCACACCGTTTGACTCGAGTGCGTTGAGCGCCGTGCGCAGCGTCGCGCCGCCTTCGGCGTCGAGCCTGGCGTCGAGGTAAAACACTCCATCCAGCGTCTGGCTGAGGTGGAGGTGGCGGTTGTCGTACTGGTCGTTGGAGTGGGCAAGCGTGCCGTCAGGGTCGATTGAGTAGCGCAGCCGGCGCGTGAGATAGCTGAGGTACTTCGGGTCGAGGTTGTGAGCTGCCTTGATGAGACGAGACTCTTCTGCGGCGACGGCGTCAGGGCCGACCTCGGTGACCGACCGTGCAATCACTGCGGCGTGATGGAACCCGATATCGCCGGATGCGAGGGCGGTGCTGGTCTGCGGCAGCGAGGGCAGGTTGCGAGCAACCTCTGAGTGCTGCATCGCGACTCCGGGCATCAGCCGGCACGCGCGGCGCAGCCACGAGATCAGGCTGACGAAACCCAAGCTGACATAGCCCTGGCGCTTGGAGAAGAGACGGAGCCGGCGGCTGAACTGGAACTCGAGCCGATCCATGCTTCGGCGCAGGTCGACCATATCCTCTGCTAGAGCTGAGTCCGTCAGGGGATCGATATCCTCGCCCTCGAGCTCGGAGACGATGTTTTGAAGAATTGCCGAACGCATGTTCGTAGCGTAGCGAGTTCAAAAACCCTGTCAACGGCCTTAACAGGGCAGAAATAAGTCCGAGCGCTTACCGCCTGCAGCCGCTACTCGTCCGCCGTCCACTCCATCGCGAAGGCAGGCTGCCGAGACGGTTTCATCACGCGCCACATCAATTGCGCGGCGCCAAAAGCGACAGTGGCCATGATCAACAGTGTTCGCATGACGGCATCTTCAAGAAACCAACCGGCCGCGTCATCGTGTGGATTGCCCAACTTGGTCGCGCCCCGATTCGTGTCGCGATTACGCGCAGAGCAGCTCGGCCGCTCTTAGATAGACCTGCACGCACGTCTCCAGCGACGCCAGGTCCACCCACTCCACGTCTGCGTGCGCCCCTTCCCCCGACGGACCAAAAGCCACCGTCGGAATCCCCATCGCGTTGCTCAGCGCCATGTCCATCCAGTACGCGACACCGATGACCTCCGGCTGCCGCCGCAGCTCCTCCGTCGCGGCCTTCTCCACCGCCTCCGTCACAAAGCTGTCCGCCCCCAGCTGCGACGGCGGCCGCTCCATCAACAGCTCCGCCGACGCCTCCAGCGCCGGATCCGCTACTCGTGCCGCCGCGATCACCTCCTCGATCTCGCGCAGCGCGCTCGCGCCATCCTCGCCCGGTATGGTCCGCCGCTCCAGCTTCACCACGCACCGCGCCGGGTACGTGCTCAGCTCCTGACCGCCCTCGATCAGTGAGGCGTGAATGGTCCCTGTCCCCAACAGCAAGTGGCCCCGTCCGGCGCGCAGGCGACGGTCCAGCTCCAGCACCCCCGTGAGGATCCGCCCCATGTGCCCGACCGCGTCGACCCCGAGGTCCGCCCGCGACCCGTGCGCGGCCACCCCCCGCGTCTCGACCTCCAACCACGCGAACCCTTTGTGCGCCAGGCACAGCCGCATCTCGGTCGGCTCCGTCACGATCGCGGCGTCCGCCTCAACCCTCTTGAGCACCGCCGCAGTGCCGACGCTCGCGACCTCCTCGTCCGCTACCGCGGCAACAATCAGGTCCCCATGGAGCTTTAGCTTCTTCGCCTCGCGGGCCGCGATCATGATCGCGGCGAGGCTTCCCTTCATGTCATATGCGCCCCGCCCGTAAACGCGGCCCTCCCGCACGACAGGGGTGAACGGATCCTTCATACCGCCCGCACCGACCGTGTCCATGTGTGCGTTCAGCATCAGGCTCATCCCGCCCCCGGCACCGGCCAGCACCCCGATAACGCTCGCGCGTCCGGGCAGCGGCTCGACCACCTGCACCGCCAGGCCCTCCGTTGCGAGCCACGATGCCACGAAGGCGGCGATCTTCGACTCGCCGCTACCGGTCGCGACGAGGTCAGGATTCACCGACTCGATGGCGACCAGCTCGCACACCAACTTCTGAAGGTCGCCGGACAAACCCATCTCATCCGATTCTAGGCCGCACATGAAAACACTCCATCCAGAAAAGGACGAGGGCCCTGGTGGGGGGCCCTCGCCAACGCTAGCCGTGAACCGTTTTAGTCGTCGGCCTCTTCGTCTTCGCCCGGGTTGGACACGGCGAACCATGCCCCGCCTGGGCTGGTCACGAAAACAAGTGCGTGCCCGCAGTGCCCTTCGATACCAAGCGGGGTTACCGCACACACCCCGCTCAAAATCCACCGCAATTCACCGTAATTGCTTGACTCGCGGCGGCCCAACCGCTACAAACCGGCTGTGCCTTTCACCCGCTCCCACCCAGGAGTCAGAACTTGAGAATCGATAGATCGTTCCTTGCGGCGATCGCCATCGGCTTCCTCTTGGTCGCGTGCGGCAGCAGCCCCGGAACGGCGACTGTCCCAACACCGACCCCGTCACCACTCCCGACCCCGTCCCCAACGGATACCAAGAAAATGAAGATATCGGTCGACAGTTCGTTCGTCGAGTCCGTCCCCGTCGGCCATTCGACTGATTTCGACCTCAACATCGGGGACGTCGGCACCGTCGATATTCCGGACCTCTACCTGATTTTCGATTCCGGCGACCTATTTATGGACAAGTACACAATCCAGTCAGCCGGCCCGTGCCGGGTGGACCCGACCGTGACAGGCCTGGCCTGCGGCAAGGTGGCTGTCGGCACGCACCTCAAGTTCACCATCAAGGCCACGCCGAAGAACACGGGCAACTTCGTCTTCAAGTTCTCCGTGGATCAATACAAGACGCCGCTCTACGAAGCGGACGGCACGCAGTACGTGTACAGCTGGACGCAGGCGGTCACGTAGGCGACGGAGCGCGCGCTAGGCGCCGACGATCCGGATCGTCCATAGGTCATCTGCCAGGCCTGGCTGGACGAGGTACGTGTACGGCATCGTGAAATGGCCGGCCATGCCCCAGCCCGCGCCCCACGAGTTGCGGACAAGAAAGGTCTGGCTGGCGTCGTCGTAACCAACCGCGAGCACGGCATGACCACCGATCGCTCTTTCGCTGGGCCCGGGCATGGGGACATGCCCGGTCTGTGCCACAGAAGGTGACTCGAAGCTCTCGTAAACGGTGAACCCGTAGATGAACGGGTACCCGGAGGCCAGGCAGCCCCTCATCTGGCTCAGGTCCTGGATGAGACCCTGGTACGAGACGGCACGATCGGACTCCGCGTCTCTGTACGCCTGCGCGGATGGCTTCTCCGCAAACTTCGAGATGTCGTAGGGCCACTCAGGTTCCGGGCACACGCCCTGGCTCGCGACCGACTTGATGCCGTCGCGGATCATCGCGCCGCTGTCGAGGTCGACCGTCCCCTCGATGACGCGCTCGTTGTAGTAAATGAAAAGCCGCGATGGCACGAAATCGGCAAGGCTCTGCTTGAGCCGATCGAACTCGATCGCGCCGCCAATCGCGTTCGCGGTGCAGCTGCCCAGCATGCCCTGGTCGTACACGGCCGGACAGTGCGTCCGCAGATCGATGAATGGCGGCAGAGCGCTTAAGAACGCGGGCGGAGCCGCGTAGAGGTGGTCGCGCTCGTCGGGGAGATCTGGGATCCAGCCGTAACGTGCGATCTTTCGAGGCTCAGTCATCTCGCTCCCTCACAGGTAGGCCCAGCTCTTGATGCTGGGCGACTCGCCGACAAACGCGTCCACGCCCTGCGGCAGCATATGCCCCTCGAGCACGATCGCCGTCGCCCTCGTATGCCCTTCGAGCAGGCTGATGCCTCCATCAGGCATCCGCAGGCAGAGGAGGGGCGATAGCTCCGGCGCCGGTTCTGCGTGACAGATGATCCGCGCGAGCGACAGGATGTGCAGGTTCATGTCGTCGCCGGTGAACAGCCTCGCCGCATTCGAGGCGTCCTCTGCCACCGTGCGTGTTGCGGGAGCCAAGGTACTCCACGTCGCGTTTCGGTTGGAGTACAGCATCGCGGCCACCTCGGCGGTCGACGCGCGAGCCCGGCGCCATGCGATGTCGTCTTCGAGCCCGGCGAAGATCAACGCACCTCGCCCGAAGCCATGCGCCGCGGCGATGATCCGGCGCCGCTCGGCGTTGTGTGCGGCGTTGTCGAGGTCCGGGTTGCGCGCCAAGGCGAGGGCGCGCGCGAGGTGCGAAGGCTTCGGTGGATCCCCGATGAGGTAGGCCTGAAAAGGCGGCGACTCGATCTCGGCCCGGAGCCATGCCAGGACTACGTGGTCGTCGGAAACCGCCCCAAGATCCTCCATGTCAGCCACAAAGGGTAGGGCCCGGACGACGCCCGAGGTCTGCCTTGCTCCAAACTTATCCCTCGATGAGCGCCGCGCACAAATGGGTCTATCACTTCACCGAAGGGTCCGCGAAGATGCGCGACCTCCTCGGTGGCAAGGGCGCAGGCGCCGCCGAGATGACCCAGGCCGGCATGCCCGTCCCGCCTGGCTTCACCATCACGACCGAAGCCTGCCGCGCGTACCTCGCAAAGGGTCGGGGTGGCAAGTTTCCCGAAGGCCTCTGGGAGCAGGTGACGAAAGCCCTCGTCGTGCTCGAGAGGCGCGCGGGCAAGAGTTTCGGCGACGCCAAGAACCCGCTTCTCGTCAGTGTTCGCTCGGGCGCGAAGTTCTCGATGCCGGGCATGATGGACACGGTCCTCAACCTCGGCCTGAACGAAGAGACGATGCAGGGGCTGGCCAAGCTCACAAAGGACGAGCGCTTCGCCCTTGACGCCTACCGCCGCTTTATCCAGATGTTCGGCAAGACGGTGATGGGCATCGACGGCGACAAGTTCGAGCATGCCCTCCAGGAGGCCAAGAAGAAGGCGGGCGTCAAAACCGACCCCGAGCTCAAGCCTCAGCACCTGCGGCCGCTGGTGAAACGCTTCCTCGACATATATAAGGACGCGACGGGCAAGGCGTTCCCCGAAGACCCTGTCGTCCAGCTTCGCGCTGCGATCGAGGCAGTGTTCAAGTCATGGAACACGGATCGCGCCAAGACTTACAGGCGAATGGAGCGCATCCCGGACGACCTTGGCACGGCGGTGAACGTGCAGATGATGGTGTTCGGCAATATGGGCCGTACCTCCGGCACAGGGGTCGCTTTCACCCGCAACCCCATCACCGGCAAGAAGGAGCTGTACGGGGACTATCTGACCAACGCGCAGGGCGAAGACGTGGTAGCCGGCGTCAGGGACACCGAGCCGATCAAGGCGCTCAAGCGCCACATGCCGAAGGTGTACGCGGAGTTCGAGGGCTACGCCCGCAAGCTCGAGAAGCACTACAAGGACGTGCAGGACCTCGAGTTCACGATCGAGCGGGGCAAGCTATGGATGCTCCAGACGCGCAGCGCAAAGCGCACGGGCGAAGCGGCGGTGAACATCGCTGTCGACATGGTCGAGGAGCGCCTCATCACCAAGAAGGAGGCGGTCGCCCGAATCGAGCCACGGCAGCTGGAGCAGCTCCTGTTCCCACGTGTCGATCCGAACTCGAAAGTGCAGCCCCTCGCGAAAGGCGTGCCGGCATCGCCGGGCGCTGCCTCGGGTGAGGCTGTTTTCGATGCCGACACAGCTGCCGAATGGGGCAAGAAGGGCAAGGCAGTCATCCTCGTCCGCGTCGAGACCAACCCGAACGATGTGCATGGGATGGTCGAGGCCAAAGGCATCCTCACCCAGACGGGCGGTACCGCCAGCCACGCGGCACTGGTGGCGCGCGGCATGGGCCGGCCCTGCATCGTCGGCGCGAGCTCCATCAGCGTCGACGTACGCAAGCGCCAGTTCTCAGCCGGCGGCACCGTCATCAAGGAGGGCGATCAGATCACCATCGACGGCACCACCGGCGACGTCTACGTCGGCACGGTGCCCACGATCGAGGCTCGCTCGTTGAACAAGCACCCGGCCGCGAGCGCGATCCTGCGCTGGGCGGACGGATTCCGCCGCCTCCAGGTGTGGGCGAACGCCGACTATCCACGCGACGCGATCAAAGCACTCGAGAATGGTGCGCAGGGTGTCGGCTTGTGCCGCACGGAGCACATGTTCATGGAGCAGGACAGGCTCCCGATCGTGCAAGCGATGATCATGGCCACCACCACCGAGGAGCGCGAGAAGCAGCTGGAGCTGCTGTTGCCCATCCAGCGCGGCGACTTCGAGGGCATCTTCAAGGCGATGGCCGGGCTGCCCGTGATCATCCGGCTCATCGACCCTCCGCTCCACGAGTTTTTGCCCAGCCTCGAAGAGCTCATCCGAGAGACCACGCAGCTCAAGGAAAACGGCAAGACCCCGTCGCGCTTGAAGAGGCTCGAAAAGGTGATGGCCCGCGTCGAGGAGTTGCACGAGGCCAACCCGATGCTCGGCCTGCGCGGCGTGCGCCTGTCGATCCTCTTCCCCGAGATCACGCGGATGCAGGTGCGGGCGATCATGGAGGCGGCTTGCGACCTGCGCAAGCGAAAGATCGACGCGCGCCCGGAGATCATGATCCCGCTGGCCGGCACGCTCGCGGAGCTGCGGGTCGTTCATCAGGAGCTGAGGCCGGTCGTCGAGCAGGTGCAGAAGGAGAAGGGCGTGCGCGTGCCCTACAAGTTCGGCACCATGATCGAGATCCCGCGCGCCGCTCTGACCGCGGGAGAGATCGCCACCGAGGCGGAGTTTTTCTCGTTCGGCACCAACGACCTCACCCAGACCACGTTCGGCTACTCACGCGACGACGCCGAGCGCCACTTCATAGTCAAGTACCTCGAACGGAAGATCCTGCCGCGCAACCCGTTCGAGACGATCGACGAGAACGGTGTGGGCCGGTTGATGGGAATCGCTGTCGCCGAGGGTCGCAAGACGCGGCCGAAGATGGAGATCGGCATCTGCGGCGAGCACGGCGGCGACCCGGAGTCGATCCATTTGTGCCACAAGCTGGGCCTGAACTACGTGTCTTGCAGCCCGTTCAGAGTTCCGGTCGCGCGACTGGCGGCGGCTCAGGCCGCGATCGGGGACGGCGGCTCGAGCAACTAGCTCGCAACCCTGGATGTAAAGCGAGCCGAGTCGCTTACGTCCGGAACGTCGGATACTTCTTTCGTGCCCACGCTGCAGTCCGACGACGCCTTCGCCGAGGTCAAGGCCAAGGTCGACCTGGTCAAGGTCGTCCAGGAGCACCTGCGCCTCACGAAGCGAAATAAGGAGCTGTGGGGCCTCTGTCCATTCCACCAGGAGGACAGCCCCAGCTTCAAGGTCAACCCCCAGATGCAGACCTGGTACTGCTTCGGCTGCCAGCGCAACGGCGACGTCTTCACCTTCGTCGAGCTGATCGAGAAAACCGACAAGCGCGGCGCCCTCCAGATGCTGGCGGAGCGGGCAGGGGTAGAGCTCAAGCGCCTGAGCCCCGAGCAAAAGGAGCGTTCCGACTCGCGCCGCCGCCTGCTCGCGATGCTGAAGCTCGCCGCCCAGTACTACGAGTACGTCCTTTGGTCGACGCCGGCGGGCGAGGTCGGCAGGCGCCTGCTTGCGGACCGCGATGTGAGCGAGGAGACAGCGCGCAGGTTCCAGCTCGGCTACGCCCCTGCGGGCCTGGGGTTCGCCGAGTACCTACGCTCGAAGAAGCGGTCGCTAGCCGATGCGCAGGAGGCGGGTCTCATGCGCCGCGACGGCACCGACTTCTTCGCGCAGCGCCTCGTCATTCCCATTCGCGACGAGCGTGGCCAGCCCCTCGCGTTCACGGCCAGAACAGTCCGCGCGGACGAGCCGCGCAAGTACATCAACTCGCCCGAAACGCCTGCATATATAAAAGGAAGGGTCATATTCGGCCTCGACCTGGCGCGGGACGAGATCGCGACCAGGGGCCATGCCGTCCTGATGGAAGGCCAGTTCGACGTCATCACCGCGCACCAGTTCGGCGTGAAGAACGCGGTCGCGAGCTCCGGCACGGCGCTCACCAACGAGCAGGTCCGGCTACTCAAGCGATTTACGGATGAGCTGCTCCTGGTCTTCGACTCAGACCAGGCGGGGCGTAGCGCCGCTTTCAAGGCGGTTGAGCTGGGCGCCGCCCATCAGATGCGAACGAGGGTCGCCACGATCACAGGCGCCAAGGACCCGGACGAGTTCCTGAGGGCGGCCGGCGCGGAGGCAGAGAAGAGCTGGGAAGCGCTGGCCGCGGCGGCCCCTTCGGGCTGGGAGTTCTGGATCAAGGACGCCCTGATTGGCCTGAACACGGCAAACCCAAATCACCTTGAGCAGGCCGCGTTCCGGGCCCGCGAGGTGCTCGAACGGATTCCCGATCCGGCCGTCAGGGAGAGTTACAGGGAGCGGGCCGCGGGGTGGCTGGGCGTGCAGCCCCACCTGCTGATCCCACTAGCCACAACGGAGAGAGGGTCCCCGAAGGGGACCGAAGCGGGAAAGAACGGTTTAACAGCCGGGGTGCGGGGGAAGAAAGTGACAGTAGCCAGATACCTGGTGCAGCTGCTTGCGGTCCGGCCTGTCGCCTTCGAGCGTGTGCGAACAAAGCTCACGCCTGAGGAGTTGGACGAAGAGGACCGTGGTTTGTATGTACGGATGTTGGAGACTTATGAGCGTAGTGGTGCCACCGGGCTCGAAAGTGAGCTGGCCGGGTACCCCGCGGAGGAACAGGACCTGATACGGAGGGCGTGGGCGGCACCGCCGCCAAGTGTGGACGACGATCTTGCGGTGGAGCTGGCGGAGAGGATCCGGCTCGATCGCATGAAAAGCCGTGAGAGTGCAATAATCCGCGAGCTTTCCGAGGCGGAGAGAGGGCGGGACGTGCCAGGGGTGGCGAGGCTTGAGGCAGAGGCTAGAGAGCTGGCCCATGCCATAAGTGATTTGGAAAGGAGAATGTCATCATCGCGCGAGTAGCTAAGGCGCCGACCAAGACGGGGACTAGGGCCGGCAAGGCCGAGGCCAAGCCCGAGCACAAGTTCGAAGACGAGCTCATGGCGGTAGCCGAGCAGCTCATCGTCAAGGGCAAGGAGCAGGGCTACCTCACACCCGACGATATCCTCCAGGGCTTCCCTGAGATCGACGCCGAGCCTGACCAGATCTTCCGAATCTTCGCCGCGTTCAAGGAGATCGGCATCGAGGTCACGGATGGCGAGAAGGACTTCGAAGAGGTCGAGCAGATCGACGACGAGATGCTCCTCGACATCGAGATGATGGACTCGGTCTCCCTCGACGACCCGGTGCGCATG
>DATCPW010000336.1:0-2845 GCA_036569865.1 Candidatus Dormiibacterota bacterium | reverse complement strand
GCGGCGGCGTTGACCGTCTACAGGACCTATGTCCGATTGGGCTCGATCGCCGAAGACGATCGGCGCAGGGTGTCGCTCGCCGTCGAGGAGGCAACGCGCCGGCGCCCGGAAATCGAGCCCGACCTGCTTACCTTCGTCGGTGAGCTGCTGTTGATGGAGCACGAGGGCACTGCGGAACGCGAATTCGCGGGGCGCTTCCAGCAGTTCACGCCCGCTGTTATGGCCAAGGGTGTGGAGGACACGGCTTTCTATCGCTACCACCGCCTCGTCTCGCTCAACGAGGTGGGTGGAGACCCAGGCCAATTCGGCCGACCGGTGGATGCGTTCCACGACTACTGCGTGCGGATCGCTTCACACTGGCCGGCCACGATGCTGACGCTGTCGACTCACGACACCAAGCGGAGCGCCGATGTACGCGCGCGGCTCGATCTGCTCTCGGAGATCCCTGACGAATGGGGCAATGCGGTGCGCGGGTGGGCAGCGCACAACGAGCGACATCGCTCGCACGGATACCCCGACCCGAATATCGAATACCTGATGTACCAGACGCTGGTCGGAGGATGGCCTGTCGATGTCCAGCGCCTGACTCAATTCCTCCTGAAAGCCGCTCGCGAGAGCAAGGTCCACACGTCGTGGATCAACCCTGTCACGGCCTACGAAGACGCCTTGACGCAGTTCGCCGCCACCGTCCTGGCCGACCCTGAGTTTCGAGGCGACCTGGAGACATTCATCGAGCGCTCCGAGCTGGTCGCGCTGGGGCGGATCGCGTCGCTCGCACAGACCACGCTGTTGCTCACGTGTCCAGGTGTGCCTGACATTTATCAAGGCGATGAGGTCTGGGACCTGAGCCTGGTCGACCCCGACAACCGCCGACCCGTCGACTTCGCGCGCCGGGAGCGCTTGCTCGCCGAGGTGCGCGATTCGGCGCCCGCGGCCGTTCTGGCCCGGATGGAGGATGGTGCACCCAAGATCTGGCTGATCGCCCGCTTGCTGGAGCAGCGGCGGCGGCGACCCGAGTTGTTCGAGAGCTCTGGTTACGTGCCGCTCGTGGCGGCCGGCAGCAAGGCTCGGCACGTCGTGTCATTCGTCCGTGACGACCTGCTGGTCATCGTGCCTCGGCTGCTTATCGGACTGGCCGCGGATTGGGGCGATACCCACATCGAGCTGCCCGTCGGGCCGTGGATCGACGTCCTGACGGGCGCGCAACAAGCGGGCGGGGCTCTCGTCGCTCTGAGCCAGATCCTTAAAGCATTTCCGGTTGCGGTCCTGGCCAGAGAACGGGCCTGATGCGCACCTTCAGCGTTTGGGCACCGAAGCCCCGACGCGTCGAGCTGGTCGTGGGTGGCCGCAGACTCGCGATGAAGCAGGGTGAACGTGGCTGGTGGGAGCTTGCAGGCGTCGAGGCCCACGCCGGCATGCGCTACGGCTTCGCGCTCGATGCTGGCGAGGTTCGTCCCGACCCGAGGTCGCCTTCTCAACCCGATGGCGTGCTCGGACTGTCCGAGGTGGTCGACCACAGCACCTACGCCTGGAATGATGGCGATTGGCGAGGTACGCAACTCGAGGGTGCCGTGCTGTACGAGCTGCACCCCGGCACCTTCTCACCCGACGGCACCTTCGACGGAATCATTGAACGCCTGCCTCATCTCGCACGCCTTGGCGTCGACGCCATCGAGCTCATGCCGGTCGCAGAGTTTTCAGGCGACCGCGGGTGGGGTTACGACGGCGCCGATCTCTTCGCGCCACACCACGCCTACGGCGGTCCCGCGGGGCTCAAGCGCCTGGTTGACGCGTGCCACTCGGCTCGGATCGGGGTTGTGATCGATGTGGTCTACAACCACCTGGGGCCGGTCGGCAACTTCCTATCTGAGTTCGGACCTTACTTCAGCGACCGTCATCGAACTGACTGGGGCGCAGCCCTCAACTTCGACGGCACCGCCAGCGACGAGGTGCGGCGTTTCGCGGTCGACAACGCGCTGATGTGGATCCGCGACTATCACGCGGACGGGTTGCGGCTGGATGCCGTGCACGCGATCGTCGACCAGGCGCCGCTGCACATCCTCGAACAGCTGGCGCTGGAGGTGGAGAGGCTGGCCGCCGACCTGCGTCGCTCGACCTTCATCATCGCGGAGTCGGAACTCAATGATCCGCGCTTCGTACGTAACCGCGACGCGGGCGGATATGGACTTGACGCCGCCTGGGCCGATGATTGGCACCATTCGCTTCACTCGGCGCTCACCGGGGAACGCTCGGGGTATTACGAGGATTTTGGATCGCTCGAAAAACTCGGCAAGGCCCTGGGCCAGGCGTGGGTGTACGACGGCGAGTGGTCGCCTCACCACCAGAAGATCCGTGGCCGGAGGGCCCCCGACCTGCCGAGCCATAGCTTCGTGATCGCTGTTCAGAACCATGACCAGGTCGGCAATCGTGCGGCCGGCGACCGAATGAGCGCCCTTGTCGACGAGGGCAGCCTCCAGGCTGCCGCCGCGCTGCTGCTCACGGCGCCCTTCACGCCAATGCTCTTCCAGGGTGAGGAATGGGCGGCGAGCAGCCCTTTTCAGTACTTCACCGACCACGCGGATCCACAGCTCGCGGCTGCTGTCCGCGAGGGACGGCGCCATGAGTTCGCCGCGTTCGGCTGGCTTCCAGAGGCGGTTCCCGACCCACAGGATCGCGCCACATTCGATCGATCAAAGTTGGTCTGGGATGAGCTTGATGCGCCCCACCACCGGCGTGTTCTGGACTGGTACATCGCCCTCATCCAGCTGCGCCGCCGGCTTCCGGTCCGTCGAGACAGCGCTGGAATCCACACCGAGGTCGACGACGATTTACGCACCATCGTGTT
>DATCPW010000335.1:0-8496 GCA_036569865.1 Candidatus Dormiibacterota bacterium | reverse complement strand
CATCAACCGTCCCAATCAGGAAATGCGGCATGGCCAGGATGTCTTTGGGTTCAGCGCCAACGCCCGCGGCCATCACTGTAGCAACGGACTCACGATCGTCGGTGATGTTGGCGAGAAATATCGTGACGCTCAGCTCGATGCTATCCAAACGATCGCTCGCTGCCTCCCTGATCCACCGCAGCTTCTCATCGGTGGCCTCCGCAAGGCCCGTGCGCACGAGGTCGCGGTTGACCTGGCCTTCGCGAAGATCGAAGTTCACATTCACGATGTCGGCCTCGCGGGCCGCCAGGTTCAACATGCGATGCCCACCGCCTCCGAGAAGGATCGGTGGGTGTGGCTTCTGGACGGGGCGTGGAGATCCCTGGATGCCCTTCACCTGGTAGTGCTCCCCGCTGAAGGTGAATGGTTCGCCCGCGAACATGCCCTTGATGATCTTCAGCCCCTCTTTCATCCTGCTAATTCGCGTGCCTGGGCTGTCGTAGGGAATCCCTGCCTGTTCGTAGTCCGTGGCCATCCAGCCGGCGCCAAGCCCCAGGTCGAACCGTCCATCCGAGAGCACGTCGAGAGTGGCCGCCTCCTTCGCCAGCACCACCGGGTGCCGGTAGTCGTTGTCGAAGACCAGCGACCCGACCCTCAATCGCGTGGTCGCGTCAGCCGCAGCCATGAGAGCGGCGATCGGGCCGAGCTGGTCGGTGAAATGGTCGGGAAGATATAACGCCGCGTATCCGAGCGTTTCGACCTGCCGAGCCTTGTCCTTCCATGCTTTGGCATTGGGCGCGCGGTGCTCCTGCACTCCGAACCTGAACGGGCGCGGCTTGCTCACGGCGCGTAAGTATGCCGCCCCCGCGCGCCATAACCGCGCTCACCGACTAACATCGGGGCGCCATGGCCGCCGTCGTCCGCCGAGCGCGGGACCACGCCTGGGTGCCAATCGTGCCCGCGACAGTGAGTTGGGTGCTGCTGTTCGGGTACCAATGGGCTTTCTCCCTGTCTTATAAAGGCCACCAGCACACGGTCTTCGCCTATCACTCGGGAGTGTTGGGAGACGGGATCCTGATACCTGCTGTGAACGTGGCCGGCTTTATCGTGTTGCGCTATCTGGCCGCGGCAATCCAGTGGCGGCGGCTGCCCCTTTATGCGCTCCTTGGACTTGTTACCGCTGCCACCGCGTTTCTCGTCCAGGCCACCCTGAATCTCGTCAACTGGTCGATGCCGCTGCCCTATCACTGGAGCGACGTCGGCCAATTCCACTTCTTCGTCATGTGGGCTGAGGTCGCCTACCTCTACCTCGTGGTGGCGACCGCGGTCAACAACTGGTCAGGGCTCAGGCGCGATCCCAGCGCCTGGGGGAGCTTCTGGGTGGGCTTGCTTGGGCTGGCCCTCTTTGCAGGGACGCTGGCGGCCGACTACATCCGCTAGCCCGAGGGTGGGGTGGTGCCGAGACCCAGATTTGAACTGGGGACACCCGCATTTTCAGTGCGGTGCTCTACCAAGCTGAGCTATCTCGGCACGGCGGATGATTGTATCGGCCGAGGCAAGGGGGGTGCGCCGGGAGCTGGCTTCGCCAGGCTCGCCGCCATGAGGGGGGACGTCCCCCCTCGAGACGGGCCTGCGTTCGTGGCATCCTTTCGCGGATGAGACAAATGGTGGGCTGGCTCTGGATGGCCGGTACGATCGCAGCCCTCATTGTGGTGCAGACATTTCGCAACGCCGAGCCGCTCTCATCCTTCGACAGGTTTCTCAACGGGGCCGCGGGCTTGATCCCGCTCGGTATCGCGATCACCATCGTCGGGGCAGCGCTGTTGCTTGGGGCGGCGATTCACGGCATGGTTTTCGATTCGCAGCCCATGGAAACCGGGGACATTTCGGGGCCGTATTCGGGCCCGACTCCCGGCGGCGGCTGGAGGATCGGCTACTTCAAGGGCAAGCGGCTGTGGGGCCGCGAGTTCTACGAGCAGTCGGGGATCTCAGAGCTGAAGCGGTCCTGGTTCACCGGGGAATGGCTGCGCGACCATCGCCTGCTGCGCGCGACGATGGTGCTGGTGGGATTGCCGATCGTAGTGATCGGAGCGTTCGGAACCATCGCATTGGCCACGGACGTCACCGCGGTTCGACTCCTATTGGTCCTGACCGTCGCGTACGTCGCGGTGCACATGGGATTTGCCCTGATCCGCGCCTGACCCGATGACTCGATTAGTGGATCAGTGAACCGCCAGCCTCACGGCGAAGAACACAACGCCAAGCACAGCCAACGCCACGCCAGCCCACGCTTGCCAAGCTCGGTCGACCGAGCGGTATCCCTGCGCTGCTGACGCGAACGCGAACAGCGTGGCGAGAATCGATAGGCCACCGAGGAACAGGCCTACCGCTGCACTGACAGCACCAAGGACCAGAGCGGACGTTGCCATGTAGTTCGCTCGACTGCTCTCAGCCTGCTTGGCGGCTGCCATCGCCTGGTCCGAGGTACCACCGGAAGCCAGAGACGCCAGGGCTGCTTTGAGGGCACGCTTGCGGAACGGTGCGGCGATAGTCGTCTGAACCCAGCCCGTCCATTGCTGCTGAGTCTCGGATGGGATCTGTATTGCCATAGCTACAGTCTACTGGTGGGCGGTGATGGTCTCGAACCAACGGCCTCCTGGGTGTAAACCAGGCGCTCTACCAACTGAGCTAACCGCCCGCGCCTTACGGGTGACTCAGTCTACCCAGCGAGTGCTTTTAGGGCCGCGTTCAACTGCGTGTCCTTCGCATAGCCGTCAGCGGGCTTGGTTACGTCGTATTCGTCGTTGGGGCTGGCCAGCGTCACCGGGATGTCGGGGGTCAACCCCTTGTGGTCGATGGTGACGCCGTTCGGCAGGTACCACCGCTTGATCGTGAGGTGGAGGTCCGAGCCGTCCCTTAGGGGAAAGTCCAGCTGCACCGATCCTTTGCCATACGTCGTCGTCCCGATCAGCTTCCCGCGGTGATGGACCTGCAGCGACCCGGCGGTGATCTCAGACGCCGAGGCGCTGTTCCCGTTCACCAGCACCACCAGGGGTATCGTGGGCGCCCTGTGCTGCCCGCTCGCGTCGCTGCGCTCGACGTTGCCGCTGCGATCTCGAAGCTCGAACGTCTCTCCGCTTGTCACGAACTCGCTGATGACATCGTTGGCCGCTGAGATATACCCGCCTGGGTCGTCACGAAGGTCGAGAACGACTCCCGAGGCTCCTTTGAGCTGAGTTCTCAGAACATCATCGAACTCGTTCGACGTGTTCCCGCCGAACTGGTAGATGCGTATGTACAGAACCTGGTTGCCGATGACCGAGGTGCGCACCGAAGGCACCTGGATTTCGGCACGTGTGATGGTCACCGTGAACGTCGTGGTGCCGCGCAGAATCGTCAGAGTGACCTTGGTTCCATTTGGGCCCTGGATCACCGCAGTGGCCTGGTCTGCGGTAGCGCCTTTCATGTCGGCGTCCCCCACCTTCACAATCTGATCGCCCGCCAGCAGCCCGGCTTTGGCCGCAGGCGAATCCGGCACCGTACCGGCGATCACCGGATAACCGGCGCCGAAGCTGAGATAGATTCCGACGCCCGAGTACTGGCCTTGCAGCGAGTCCTGCAGCTTCTTGAACGCGGCGGGGTCGTAATAGGCCGAGAACGGATCGCCCAGGGCGGCGACCAGGCCCTGCACGGTGCCATGGGACAGCTTTGTCGCATCCAGGTTGCGGTCGACGTAGTTAGCCTGGATCACCTCGATGGCCTGCTCGAGCTCGGTGGTGTCGATCCGGCCGACCGAGTGACGCGCGAGATAAGGCAGGAACGGCGAGCCGGGGAAGGCCTGGTCGACATAAAGGCCCGACACGAAGGCCAGGACCGCGACGACCAGGAAGGCGCCGCCCATACGGGCAGCGCGTAGCTTCATGTCACGAGACTAGCGCATTCAATATGGCCCATCCTGCTCGAGCCTGGCGCGCATATTGAGAAGCTCAGCAGCCCAGCCAGGTGCAGGGGTCTTTCCACACGTTGTTGACCCGGATCTCGAAATGGAGATGCGGACCGGTCGAGTTGCCAGTCGATCCTTCATAGGCGATCACCGTGCCGCGGGCGACGATCTGGCCGCTGTGAAGCCCACGCGCGAACGATGCGGTGTGTCCGTAGAGGGTCGAGTAACCGTGCCCGTGGATGATGATGATGTAGTTGCCATATCCGTAGTACCCGGGGTAGAAGTAGATGACCCCGGTATCGGCGGCGATGATCGGAGTGCCCCACGGACCGGCGATATCAATGCCGGTGTGGATCCGGTGCGGGAAGGGACAGCTGGGCTCCCACTGCTCGAACCAGTAGCTGTTGCACCCGAATCCCTGGCTGATGCAGCCATGGCCGCAGGTGGGTTCCGGCCACTCGAACTGGCCCGTTCCACCGCCGGCGGCCTCGGCCGCGGCTTGATACTTCCTGGCCAGCAGTGACACCTCGTGATCGATCGCCGCTCGCTGCGCCTGCAGCTCGGCGTACTGGCTGGCCAGCTGGCCTTCCAGCTGCGTCTGGTAGCCGACCGCCGCCGCCAACGTGACCTGGTTGGTCTGGAGGGCCGTCACCGCCGCCTTCTCCTGCTTGAGCAGGTAGGCCACCTGGCCTCGCTGGACGGCGAGCGCCGCCGTCGCCTGGGTGACCAGCGAGCGCTCCGAATTGAGCTCGTCCAGAAGCTTTTGATCGGAGTCCACGACCTGCTGGGCGCCAATCATTCGATTCATGAGGTCGTTGAAGCTGCTCGCGGTGAGCACGAGCTGCACGTAATTGATCGCGCCGTGGCTGTCGACATATCTGAGGCGTTGATTCAGCAGCTGGTCGCGTTCGCTGAGGTGGGCCTTGAGGAACGTCAGGTCGGCATCGGAAAGCCTGATGCGGCGGTCGAGGTCCAGGATGGCGGCCTGGGTCTGCGCAATCAGCTTCTGCTGTGCGGCAATCTGATCGTTGAGCGTCTTGATCAAGCCATAGAGGGCGTCGATCTGCCCCTGGACATTCCTGATCTGGTGCTGGATGTTCTGGAGCTGCCGCCGGTTGGCCACCTGCGCGCCTATGCCCTGGTTGTAGGCCAGACACGCTGCGTACACGGCGGGTGGGTCGCCGCTGTAGCAATAGATCGCAGTCGCCGTCTGCGTAATTGTCGGAATCCACAAAAGGGACGCGATAACAACGGCCGCCGAGAAGCGCCTCAAGTCAGATCCTCACGAAACGGCGAACACCGATATAGCTGCCGAGCGCTCCGAGCAGAGCACCCCCGATCAGCAGGTCGCGCGCGAGGAAGGTGATGAAGCCGGGGTCGTAGGAGAGGGGAATGAAGACCAGGTCGGTGTGAAAGCGGTCAACCATCGGCTGATAAGCGATCACCAGCAGCGACAGCGCGATCGACGCGGCGATGACGCCGGTCATGACGCCTTCGATCACAAACGGTCCGCGCACGAACCATTCGGTGGCGCCGACCAGCTTCATCACCTCGATCTCCTTCCGACGGTGATAGACAGCAGTTCGAATCGTGTTCATCACAATCACGATTGAGACGACGACAAGAATCGCCATCAGGCCGATTCCGGCCAGGCCGAGCCAGGAGGACAGCTCGAGCATTCGATTGACGAAGTCGCCCTGGTAGTTGGTGGGATCGGCGGGATCGACACCCGACCATCTCCTGCCGAGCAGATCGATGGCCGCAACGTCCTTCAGGTCGACGACCCGCACCTGGAGCTTGGCGTCCAGAGGATTGCCATTGATCTGGTTGGCGAACACAGCGTTGCTGGGATCTGCTTTGAAAGCCGCAAGAGCCTGTTCCTTGGTGATGAACGTGACGGCGGCGACGCGCGGGTCGGCCTTGAGCTGATATTGGAAGTCGGTGATGGTTTGCAGTGGAGTGCCGTCGGCCACGTTGATCGAGATCTCGCTGACCTTCAGCCTGAAACCGTCGACGACCTGCGAGAACGTGTGGCCGACAAGCAGGTTGACGCCGGCGAGTATGAGGATGAGCGTGATCGAAAGCACCGCGGCCAAGCTGACCGCGAGATTCCGCCAGAAGCTCTGCCAGGCGCTATTGAGCGCGAATCTGAGGTTTCGTAACTTCATCGTGATATCTGCCTGATCGGTCGTCTCTCGCGATCTGCCCGGCATCGATCGCGACCACCCGGCGCCTCAAGAGGTCCACGATCTCGCGGTTGTGCGTCGCCATCACCACGGTGGCGCCCCTTGCGTTGATACGAAGGAAGAGCTGCATGATCTCCCACGCAGTAGCGGGGTCGAGGTTGCCTGTGGGCTCGTCGGCGATGATGAAACGCGGGGCATGCACAAGGGCCCGAGCGATCGCGACGCGCTGCTGCTCGCCGCCTGACAGGTTGGCGGGGTAGGTCAGCTCCTTGCCCGAGAGGCCGACCGTGTCCATCGCTTCGGCGACGCGGGACTCGACCAGCCTGTCCGGCTCGCCAAGCACTCGAAGCGCGAAAGCGACGTTCTCGTAGACGGTGAGGTTGGGCAGGAGCTTGAAGTCCTGGAAGACCAGCCCGATCTTGCGCCGGTAATGCGGAAGCTGGCGCCGCTTCATCCTGCCGAGCTCGACGCCTTCGACGAAGATCTTGCCCTTGGTGGGCTTCTCCTCCCTGATCAGCAGGCGGACCAGTGTCGACTTGCCCGCGCCGGAGGGTCCCACGAGGAAAAGGAAGTCGCCTTCAGGTACGACAAGGTTCACATCCCGAAGGGCCTCGGTGCCCGTCGGGTATGTCTTCCAGACATGCTGGAAGCTGATGATTGGCCGGCTGTCAAAATCTGGTGTTAGGACCATAAGCTGAATCTCTTGCAGTGACGTTGGGCGGTTACGGGCACGCCCGGCTAAGTCGCGGGCAGTATACCGCATGCCCCCTTTAGGTCCAAATAAAGGCAAATGGGCCAAACAGCTATGTAACGGAAGGCGGCTTTCTTGCTTGCGGCAGCCCTCGGTACCCTATCTGGCGGCGGGGCTATTCTGCTTCAGCTTCCAGCTCAAATAGCTCTCGATAAAAGGGTCCAGCTCCCCGTCCAGCACCGACTGGGCATTGCCGAACTCAAAGCCAGTCCGCACGTCCTTGACCAGCGTGTAGGGCTGCAAGACGTAGTTGCGGATCTGTGACCCGAACTCGGCCGGCAGCACCTGGCCGCGAATCTGATCGAGCTGGGCTGCCGCCTCCTGCTGCTGTCTCTGGAACAGCCTTGCTTTGAGCACCTTCATCGCCATCTCGCGATTCTTCATCTGCGACCGCTCGTTCTGGCACGTGACCACGATGCCCGTGGGCAGATGCGTGATGCGGATGGCAGAGTCGGTCTTGTTGACGTGCTGGCCGCCCGCGCCCGTCGACCGGTACGTGTCGATGCGAAGGTCCTCCGGGTTGATGACGACCGCCGCCTCGTCGGCGCTCTCCAGCTCAGGCATGACCTCGACCAGGGCGAAGGACGTGTGGCGGCGATGGTTCTGGTCGAAGGGCGATATGCGCACCAGACGGTGGACCCCATGCTCCGACCGAAGGAGGCCGTATGCGCGCGGCCCGCGGATGATGAAGGTGCCGCTCTTCAACCCAGCCTCCTCGCCGGGTGACGTTTCGAGGATCTCCGTTTCGAAGTGGTGGCGCTCGGCCCACTTGAGGTACATGCGCATCAGCATCTCGACCCAGTCCTGAGCCTCCACCCCACCCTGGCCCACCGAGATCGTGATCACCGCGTTGTGATTCGCGTACGGATCGGTGAACAGCAGGTCAAGCTCGCGCGAGCGCAGGTCGGCACTGATCGCTTTTCGCTCCTGCTCCACCTGTTCCTGGAGCTCAGGGTCGCCCGACGCCAGCTGGTCCAGCTCGATGAGGTCGCGAGCCCGCTTCTCGAGGCGGTCCCACGTGGCGATCAGCTGACGGTGGTCTGCAGCCTCCCGCGCCATCTGGCTGGCGCGTGCGGGATCGTCCCAGACCCCAGGTTGAACGAGCTGCTGCTCTAGCTCTTCAGCCCGCCTCGCTTTCGCGGCAAGGTCAAAGATGCTCCTTCAGTTCAACGATCCGATCCAACAGCTCTCTAGGACTTAACTCAGCGTCCACTACAAAATCTCCTTAGAAACTAAAAGTGAATTACTTGCCGTGGCACCGCTTGTACTTCTTGCCCGAACCGCACCAGCATGGGTCATTGCGACCGAGCTTCGCGCCTGGGTCCTGCCCGCCCGCCGCTGCTCCGACCGGCATGGCCTTGCGTGTCTTCGGAGGTGCTCCATTGCTGCCCACAGCCCCATCGGGGTCGCCCGGCCCGCTCTCCAGCACCTGCCGAACGATAGGCGGCGGGGGCGCAGGAGACGAGTTTCGCTGGACCTGCACCCTGAATATGCCGGCGACGATCGAGCCCTGGATGCGCTCGCGAAGCTCGTTGAACATCTCGAACGCTTCGTTCTTGTATTCGACGAGGGGATCGCGCTGGCCGTAGGCCCGCAGCCCAATGCCCTCCCGGAAGTGCTCCATCTGCGTGAGGTAC
>DATCPW010000334.1:0-10105 GCA_036569865.1 Candidatus Dormiibacterota bacterium | reverse complement strand
CTTTATATGCGGCGTTGAGCGGAGCCGCCGTCCCCGCGGTCGCTGCGGCGAGGAACAGGACTATCGCCTCGGCGCTGTTGGGCAGCACGAGCGCAACCCTGTCCTGCCGGCTCACACCGAGCTGAGCGAGGTCGTCGGCTGCGGCCGCGACCTGTTGCCGGAGCTCGCCATATGTCAGGCGGACCCCGTCGGGGACCGCTATCGCAGGGTCGGCCGCCGCCCCATGCTGCAGCATATCGAGCAGGGTTTGGCCGGCCATCGTCCCAATCGTACGGTCCGGCAACGTGGGCGGGCGGCGACGGCATCCAGGACCGCATCGAGTCGAAGCCCCGTCTGGATGTTCCAGGTGCAGATGCGTTTGCGTGCAGCACCACGGGGCCGGCTTTCATGCAGGCCTAGATCCAGCCGCGCCGCCTGAAGTAGTAGAGCTGTATCACTACTGACGCCGCCATCGTGCCGACCCCGATGAAGAAGGCCTGCGTCGGAGTTTCGAGCTGAGAGGTCAGGAACAAGAAGTTCATGCCGTAGAAACCGGTAAGGAACGAGATCGGCAAGAAGATGCTCGCGATGACGGTCAGTGTCTTCATCGTGTTGTTCAACCGGTTGGAGACCGTGGACAGGTAAACGTCCATGGCGCCGGTAAGCAGGTCGCGCAGGGAGTCGACGGTCTCGTACTGGCGGATCAGGTGGTCGTGGACGTCACGCCAGTAAAGCGTCAGCTCGTCGCCATGGATATCCATCGAATGGGTGATCAGGCGCTGGAACAGGTCCCGCTGCGCGCCGATGAACTTTCGCAGCTCGATTACCTGGTGCTTGAGCTTGTAGATGTCGGCCAGGAGCTCAGGCGTTGCTTTGTCCAGGATCTCGTCTTCGAGGCTGTCGATGCGATCATCGAGCGTTTCCAGCAGCGGAAAGAGCGAGTCAACCAGCTGGTCGATCACCAGGTACTGGAGAAAGCCGGGGTTTCCCTTGGTCAGCTCGGGGCTGAGCTTGATCCTCGATGCCAGCTCGACCAGGAGCTCCGCCGGCTCGTCGTGAACGGTGACCAGGTAGTCCTTGGACACGAACATGTGGTGCTCTTGGAAAGCGATTTCCTTGGCCGCGGTGAGCTTCGCGGTGAAAATCACGATGAACGTGTACCCGTGGTACTCCTCGAGCTTGGGTCGCTGGTCCTGGTGCTTGATGTCCTCGATGGTCAGGTGGTGGAAGCCGAAGACTTTTTCGAGAAGCTCGAGGTCCTTGTCGTCGGGAGCCTGGATGTCCAGCCAGAACCCGTCCTCGTGACAAACCCTGAGCCGGGCCGCGATCGCCTTGTCGTGCGGATCGTCGAGCGAGGCGCCCTTGGTGGTTATGAGCGTGCGCACGTGAGGCCTACTGTAGCGTTGACGCGATGAGCAGCCTCCTCGACACGCCAGGTCCGCCCTTCCGGTGAGCCGGTTTCGCGACGAGATCGGCGAGCAACCCGACATCGCTGCCGGCATGCTCTCGGCCGGCCGGGCGAAGGTCAGACGCACCTGGTGACCAGCCTGATGGCGCGGCTTTTGAAGCCGTCGATGGACTGGCTCCTGGTGTTCGTGCCGGCGTCGATAGTCGCCGAGCTGCTGGGTCAGCCCGTCCTCGTCTTCATCGCCTCAGGGCTGGCCATCGTCCCTCTCGCGGGCCTCATCGGGCGCTCGACCGAGCAGATCGCGAATCGTGTCGGCCCTCGGCTGGGTGGCCTGTTGAACGCCACCTTCGGAAACATCACCGAGCTGATCGTGTGCGTCCTGCTGATCAGAGCCGACAACTTTTTCATCGTCAAGGCTTCGCTGATCGGATCGATCCTCGGCAACCTGCTGCTCGTGCTTGGGATCTCATTCATCGTGGGCGGCTTTCGCCACAAGGAGCAGCATTTCAACCCGCGGGCCGCCAGCGTTCACACGGCGTCGCTGCTGCTCGCGATGGCCGGCCTGTTGATGCCGGCCCTCTTGGTGTTGACGACTCCCGATGTTGGCTTTGTCCAGAAAGAGGTGGTCAGCGGAATCGTGGCGATCGTCCTGATCGTGCTCTATGTCGCGGCACTCGTCTTCACCGAGATCACGCATGCGCACCTGTTCGAAACCAAAGACCCCGAGGAACGCGCGGCCCTGTGGTCAATGCGCACGTCTGTGATTGTGCTGGTGGTCGCGGCGCTGCTGGTCGGGCTGGAATCGGAGCTGCTGGTCGGCTCGCTGACCCCGGCCATCGCAGCGCTGAGCCTGCCCCCGATATTTGTCGGACTGATCGTCATCCCGATCATAGGGAACGCCGCCGAGCACTCCTCGGCGGTCTTCTTCGCAATCAAGAATCGCCTCGACGTCACGCTCGAGATCGCGGTCGGGTCGTCGACGCAGGTCGCCATGTTCGTCGCCCCGATCCTGGTCTTCGTCAGCCTCGCCCTGGGACATCCAATGGACCTCGTGTTCACCGCTTTTGAGATCGCGGTCGTCTCGGTCGGTACGCTCATCGTCGCCCTGATCGCAGTCGAAGGGCGCAGCAACTGGCTGTCGGGCATGCAGCTCGTCGGCGCCTACATCGTCATCGCCGCCGCCGGCTTCTTCATCAAGTCAACGACCTGACGCAGATCGGTGTTATTCGCGCTCCTGGCGGGCCTGGCAACTGACGCAGCGAGTCGCCTCGGGCAGGAACTCCAACCGCTCCGCTGAGATCTTCTGGCCGCAGTCCTCGCAAACGCCGTACTCGCCTGTCGCGCGCCGACTCGAAGCGCGCTCGGCCTGCTGGCGATTCTCGTCGAGGAGGCGCTGAACGCTTTCGCTGGTCGCCTTGTCGCTGAGAATTTGCGCGAAGTCGGACTCTCCGAAACCCTTGCTCATTCCCCCAGCCTAGACCTCCGCAGGCGCGAAATCCAGCCCCTGAATCAGGTCCTGACGCTGGTGCTAGCGACCTCGCCCTCGTCGTCCCAGCCATGCCAGCCGTGGGGTTCGATCCAGGCGCTGACGCGCTTGGCGCCGCGGTTGGAAAATGGCTTACCCGTGTACCTGAGGCAGAGCCGGTCGATGTCCGCCAGAGCCGTGTCGTCGGCGAACCGGACCACCGTTCCGTAAAGGCTGACGTGTCGATACCAATCGTCCCGCTGAGGGGGGAGGTCCCCCCTCGGGGCATCGGGCCTGGCGGAGCCAGCTCCCGATGCACCCCCCCCGCCTAGCGCGGTCAGGCTGGCCTTTGGGTTGGCCCGTAACCAGCGCAACCGGCTGCGGCCCTCGTGCATGTTGACGAGGATCAGGCCGTCCTCCCAGTCATACCAGGTGGCTACTGACATCGGGTAGCCGTCAGGGCGAATGAAGGCGATGACGGCTGGGTTGGGCCTCTTCAGGAAATCGACTACTGGTCGCGGCAGGTCGAGCAAGGGTCAAAGTCTGACATCAGCAATGCGCTACGGTCGTTTCGTGACCGTGCAAGCCCGAGGTCTAAAGCTCGACGCGCTCCTCGACGAGCCGATCGATTGGCGTTTCAAGTCATTCCCGGCCGGCAGTCCGACCAGAATCCGCGACGTGCGCTCGCGTGGCTGGAACGTGCTTGGACGCGACTTCCTCCCTCCAGTGATGGTGTTGAAGGAATCGGCGCTGCGTCATAACAGCAAGCTCGTGGCGGCCTACTGCAAGCGCCACGACTTCCTGCTCGCGCCACACGGCAAGACGACGATGGCGCCGCAGCTGCTCAAGCTCCAGCTGGACGACGGCGCGTGGGCGGTGACCGCAGCCACGATGAGCCAGGTCCGCGTGTGGCGAGCGGTGGGAGTGGAGCGTGTGATCCTCGCCAACGAGCTCATCGAGCCGGCCGCCATCCGCTGGCTTGCCGGCGAGCTGAACGCCGACCCGGCGTTCGACTTCTACTGCCTGGTCGACTCCGTCGCCGGCGTCCGGCTGCTCGAGTCGGAGCTCGCCGAGACCAGGCTCACCCGGCGTGTCCAGGTCCTCCTCGAGGTCGGCCCGGATGGCGGCAGGGCAGGCTGCCGAACCCACGCCGAGGCGTTCGAGGTGGCGCGCGCTGTGGCCGGGTCGCAGCGGCTCGCGCTTGCGGGCGTCGAAGCGTTCGAGGGCGTCATCGACGCGCCAAGCATTGGCAGCAGGATCGACGCGGTCGACGATTTCCTGCAGGATATGCGCACGCTGGTCGTCGAGCTGGACAAGGCAGACCTCTTCGCACACGCGACCGCTGTGATGGTCACCGCAGGCGGCAGCGCATTTCCGGACCGTGCGGTGACTTGCCTCGGCGGCGAATGGAACCTCAGCCGGCCGGTACGCCTGGTGCTCAGGAGCGGCTGCTACCTCACCCACGACGCCGTCCACTACAAGCAGCTTTCGCCGTTCGGCGGCCGGATCCCCGAAACCGGCGAGCTCGAGGAAGCGCTCGAGGTCTGGGGCGCGGTGCTGTCGCTACCCGAGCCGGGACTCGCCATTCTCGGCTTTGGCAGGCGCGACGTTCCTCACGACCTCGAGCTTCCGGTGCCGCGCCTGGTCAAGACTCCCGGCCCTCAGCCGCCGATCCCTCTGCGGGCCGAGGCTTCCATCACCAGGCTTATGGACCAGCACGCCTTTTTGAAGGTGAGCGCTGAGGCAAACCTGAAGGTGGGGGACCTCATTGGGTGCGGCATCTCGCACCCCTGTACGGCTTTCGACAAGTGGCGGCTCATCCCCGTCGTCGACGACGGCTACGTGGTGATCGACGCGGTCCTCACATACTTCTAGACGTGAAGCTGGATGAGCTGCGCGGAGTGCTGCCCGCGCTTGTGACCCCGCTGCACCGGGATGGTGCCGTCGACGAGCCTGCCTTCCAGCGCCTGGTCGAGCATGTGCTCGCAGGCGGCGTCCACGGCCTGCTCGCGCTCGGTTCGACCGGCGAGGTCGCTTCGCTCGACCAGGCGGCTCGGCGCCAGGCGCTCGCCGCGGTCGTCAAGGCGGCCGCGGGCCGCGTACCGGTGATCTGTGGCGTCGCGCAAAGCCGGCTGATCGATGCCACCGCCGACGTGAGGGCTGCTGCGCAGCTCGGCGCCGCCGCGGTCCTTGTCGCTCCTCCTTATTACTATCCGATTGATCAGCCAACAGTCCTGAGCTTCTACCGGACGCTCGCCAAGACGAGCCCTCTGCCGATCCTGGTCTACAACATTCCTCAGAACACCAAGGTCGTGGTCGAGCCGGCGACTGTGGCTGCTCTGGCGCGTGAAGGCTCGGTGGTGGGGATCAAGGATTCCAGCCGCGACTTCGAATACTTCGAGTCAGTCTGCGTGGCGACTCGCGGCCTGCCCGACTTCCGGATCTTCACGGGCAGCGACACGATGCTGCTGGCCTCGCTCGCGATGGGCGGCGCCGGTACGATCTGCGGCGCTGGAAACATCGCCCCGGGCTGGGTGGTCAGGATCTTCGATGATTTCGAGCGCGGCGATCTGGAGGCGGCTCGAACGCACCAGGATTTGCTGATCGAGCTCGTGCTGGCGGTGCGCGCCGGCGTCTTTCCATCAGCGATCAAGGCGGCGCTGCACCTTCAAGGCTTGTGCGAACCGTGGCTCGTCCCGCCGGTGGCGCCCCTGGACGAGGCGTCCGTGGCGCGCTTGCGCGAACGGTTGAGCGGGTGGGGACTGCTGACGGAGGCCAGCCAGCCGGCCTCATGAAAGGCGCCGCGGAAAGCCCCGAGGTTGCAATCATCGGCGCCGGCATTCATGGCGCCAGCGCTGCGTTCCACCTCGCTTCGATGGGCGTGAAGCCTGCAGTCTTCGAGCGCACGGCGCCGGCAGGCGGCCCGACCGGTCGCTCCTCTGCCATCTGCAGGGCTTACTACACAAACCCGTATCTCGCCCGCCTGGCGCGCGCGAGCCTCGGGATGTTCCACTCGTTCGCCGACCTGACAGCCGGAAGGGACTGCGGCTACCACGAGACGGGCGCCGTCTATCTGCACCCGGATGCCGACACTGCAGCCATGCGCGCGGCGGCCGACTACATGAACTCGATCGGAACGCGCGTCGACATGCTCGCCGCCGCTGACCTGCGGCGCGAGTTCCCGCTCCTCAATGTCGACGGTATCGGCGTTGCCGGTTGGGAGCCGGGCGCCGGTTACGCCGATCCGGTGGCCACCACGGCGGGTTTGCTGGCAAGGGCGTGCGAGCTGGGAGCGACCCAACGCCTGTACACGCGAGTGGCCGGCGTCCAGGCGCGCGCAACAGGCGGTGCGAAGCTGACCCTGGAAAGTGGCGAAACCGTTGACTGCGAACGCCTGCTCATCGCGGCCGGCCCTTGGACGAGGAGCCTCGCCGAGCAGCTCGGAGTCGATCTTCCACTGACAGTCGAGCGCCACTACGTGGCCACGATCCGCTGGCGCGACGCTCGCGAGATGCGGTACGCGCACGCCGACATCGCGGGCGGCTACTACTGCAAGCCGGAAGGCGAGGACCTCTACTGCCTCGGCCCGCTGACGCCCGAGCCGGAGGTCGATCCGGACGAACCGGTCCGTGGCATCGACACGGAGGAGTCGCACTCTCTGGCCCGGCTTGCCACCAAGCGCATCCCCCGCCTGAAGGACGCGGTTTCGACCGGAGGCTGGGCGAGCCTCTACGACGTGAGCCCGGACTGGATGCCGGTGATCGGCGAGATGGCGCCAGGGGTCTTCGTCGATGCGGGGACGAGCGGCCACGGCTTCAAGCTCGGTCCCGCGCTGGGCGCCGACGTGGCAGCACTGGTCATGGGCAAAGAGGTGGATGCAGGCATCCGCGACTTCGGGCCGGAGCGATTTGACGCAGGCCGGCCGCTGGCTGCGGGCTATGGGAGCGCACGAATCCTGGGTTAGCGTCTTCCACTCACGACTTCGCGCGCTGCTGGTGCCCGCTTTGATGGGCCTGCTGGGCAAATGGAACTGGTGGGCGCCGCGGCCGCTGCGCTGGCTGCAGCGGCGAATCGGATTCAGCGATAGGGGCCCTCAGGCCGGAGTCCTGGTAAGCGCGTTCGACTAACCTCTCCCGTGCGCATGAGAGTCCGCGGCTTGCAGCACGTTTCGTCGCCGGCTCTCTAGTGCCCGGCAGGCAGCGGACCGGCACGGTCATGGTGCTCGCCTCGGCGACGTGCTTTGGGTCGCTGGCGATTCTCGCCAAGCTCGCCTACAGGGAAGGCCTCGGCGCCGAGCAGGCTCTCGCATTCAGATTCGTGCTTGCGGCGGTGGGCATGGTGGCGCTGGCCTACCTCCTCGGCCACAACCTGCTGTGCTTGCAGCGGAGCCGGTTGCTGGTCCTTTTTGCGATGGGCTTCGTCGGCTACTGCGCGCAGTCCTTCACATACTTCGTGGCGTTGCGCACTCTCCCGGCTTCGCTCGTGGTGCTCATCGCATACATCTACCCGAGCCTTGTCGTCGCTGCCGGCTGGTTGTTTCTTCGGCGCGCGGTATCTGCACGGCACCTAGTCGCTCTCGTTGCGAGCTTTGTTGGTCTGGTGTTGCTCGTGGGCGGCGGGGCGCGCTTTGAGCTGTCATGGGCGCTCGTGCTGGCCGTGGCCTCCCCGGTCATCTACACCGGCTACATCCTGGTAGGGGAGCGCGTGATGGACTCGGTGCCGGCGCTGCCCGCGAGCGCAGTCATCATCAGCGGAGCGGCGCTGGCGTTCGCGCTGCTGGCCGTCCTCAACCACCAGCTCACGCTCCCGGCCACGGTCGCCGGTTGGGCTGTCGCGATCGGGCTCGCGGTGGTGCCGACAATGCTGGCGATCTCGCTCTTCCTTGCCGGCTTACCAAGGGTTGGCGCCGCACGAGCTGCCCTGTTGAGCACATGGGAGCCCGTGGTCACAGTCGCACTGGCCGTGGTCCTGCTCGGAGATCGAATGTCGCTGATCCAGGCCCTCGGCGGCATCCTCGTGCTCGCTGCAGTGATCGTGGTTCAGGGCACTCAGACGTGGAGACCGGTCGTACATATCGATTGACCGCGGGAAAAACTGCCCGCGAACGTTAGGACCTCTAGAGCCGCACTGGCAAGTCGGCTCCGGGGGATTTAATGGAATACGAGTTCGGCTTCGGCGGATGCTGATGACGAAGCGTCGCAGGAAGGGCCTGCGCGGCCAATCTTTGGTGGAAGTCGCCATCTCACTGCCAGTGCTCCTGCTGCTCGCCTTGGGCGTCACTGACATCGGGCGCGCCTTCTACTACAGGGAGGCGGTCACCAACTCGGCGCGTCAGGCGCTCCGCATCGCCGTGTCGCCGCCGCAGCATGCGACGGCAGATGCAGTTTGCGCGGGAGCGGGCGGGCCCTCTGCGGTGACGGTGACGACCTCGATACCACCCGGCGGCAGCTCGATCGCCTCGATCGTCAACATCGCGTCGCTCGAAAGCTCGAGCAATGGAACCGCCGCGGGCTCGGTGATCAGCGGCGGCACCATCACCGTCACCTTCCACTGCCTGGCGGGCAAGGTCATCACCAATGCGACGAGCAATGGGGCGGGCCCGCTTGATCCGGGTTCAGACTCCGTGACGGTCAGCGTCACCTATCGCCTGAGCGTCATCACACCACTGCTGTGGCCGGTGACCGGCACGTCGTTTCCAATCACCGTCACGTCCTATCAGCGGTCGGAGTACTGACCGTGTTTAGAAGCAAACGCGGCCAGGCGCTCGCGGAGTTTGCGCTCGTCTTCCCGTTCCTGTTCTTCATGCTAGCCATCACGATCGACCTGTTTCGCGTCGATTGGGCGACCACGACGGTGGCGGAGGCCGCTCGCCAGGGAGCGAGGCAAGCGGTGCCCAACGCCGACCCCACTGACAACCCGTTTGGTGGCGCGGCCGGCTCGTGCTCGGGAATGACCCAGACGCCATCGGCCAACGGGTCCGGCTGTCTGACCGACGCAAGAATTTTCCAGACCGTCACCGCAGTCCTCGGCGGATTCAGCCGGAGTACGACGCTCAGCTCGGCATCACCTTCGGCGTGCCCGAATCCCGCCGTCGGGCACGCCTCGGTCTGTATCTACCCGCCCGAGGGGGGAGCCGCGGGCAACTACCCCGACTGTGCAACGGCCCGCTCGAGCCTTGGTCGAGACCCGATTGCCGGTGACCTCGGCTCGCGCTCTGCCGAGTATCAGAACCCTAAGTACCAGGGCTGCTTCGAGGTGGTCGTCACCGTCATCTACCGCTACGACACGCTCGTGCCGTTCCTCGGCCAGGCCGTGCCCAACTTTCTAAGGATTGCGTCGTCCACGACGATGCTCGGGGAGTACTGATGAGCGCCACTCGCACAGTCCAACACGACCGCCAGCGCGGCCAGGCGATCGTCATCGTCGCCGCGATGCTCGTCGCCTTCGTGATCCTCGGCACCATGGTCTTCGACGTCGGCCTGGCGATGTCCGATCGCCGCAACCTCCAGGCGCACGCCGACGCCGCGGCGCTGGCGGGAGCGAGGTCGTATGGGCCGCAGGGCACGAGCAAGGCCCACTGGGTGGCGATGCAGTACCTGGCCCCGGCGCTCGGTTTCGGCGTTCCGACCGGCGCGTGCGCGAGCGCGGGCAGCTGCCCAGCTGGAACTTACGGAGTGGCGGGATATCAGATCACGCTGAGCGACTCTTACCGGCCGAACGGCATCCTCAATTACCCCAGCGTCCTCGACGTCGTGATCAATCACCAGCAGCCGAGCATCTTCGCGCGCATGGTCGGCTACGCGCAGCTGACCACAGCCGCCTCCGCACGAGCCAGCAAGCCAGGCCCGGAGACCAACGGGGCCGTGTACGCGGTCGCAGCTGTGAGCGGCGACGCGAATATCAACGGAGGCGGCGCTGCTTTCCAGACTGTCGGGGGCCCTGTGTACGCGTACGGCAGCTTCGGCGCTAACAACGGTCCGCACTCCACGGGTGTGCCTGGCGTGCAGACCAACTACGACGGGACCGTGTGCCCCGGCAGCCCGACCAACTTTCTCGACAACGGCGGCGCGGGCAACAGCCTCAACTACCACACCACCGACGGGAGCGGGCTCCCGGACAACTCCAACGTGCCGCCTCCGACGAACTACGACAACGCCTCGCCAGTTGCTGCCGGCTCGCCGCCACCGATGTACACCACCGCCGCGCAGGCGAAGGATGCGTCGGGCAACTGGAAGCCGGGCATCTACAACGGG
>DATCPW010000333.1:0-4150 GCA_036569865.1 Candidatus Dormiibacterota bacterium | reverse complement strand
ACGCCAAACTTGGCGGCCAGCAACAAGACCGCGATCACTTCATTGACCCCGCCCAATCTGCAGCTGTCGATCTGGCAGAAGTCAACGGCGCCGGCTTGCAGGAACTGCTTCCACATCACGCGGTTATGCACGTGCTCGCCGGTCGCGACACCGATGGGCGCTACAGCCTCGCGGATGCGGCGGTGGCCGAGGATGTCATCAGGGCTTGTGGGCTCCTCGATCCACCATGGGTTCACCTCGGCAAGCGGTCGCATCGCATTGATTGCCTCTTCGACTCCCCAAACCTGGTTCGCGTCGACCATCAGCTGGCGATCCGGACCGATGGCTTTGCGCAGTATTCGTGCCCGGCGCAGGTCCGACTCCGGGTCGCCGCCGACCTTGATCTTCAACTGTGTGAAGCCAGCGGCCATTGCCTGCTCGGCGAGGGTTCGAATCTTTTCGTCTGAGTAGCCCAGCCAGCCCGCGGAGGTTGTGTAAGCCGGAAAGCCGTCCCGAAGCATCTCGACCTCGCGCGCCGGCCGGGTGGCGACGTTGAGGCGGAGGATCTCAATCGCTTCGTCGGGCGGCAGCACGTCATCGATATATCGAAAGTCGACGCACGCCACCAGCTCGTCCGGCGACATATCGGACAGAAGCTTCCAGAGCGGCTTGCCCTCGACCTTCGCGTAGAGGTCCCACACCGCATTGACGAGTGCCGCTGTGGCGAGATGGACGATACCCTTCTCGGGGCCAAGCCACCTGAGCTGGCTGTCTCCCACCAATCCGCGCCAGAAGCCCGACATGTCGGCTGCGATCTGTTCGATGGTCCGACCGACAACCTGAACGGCCAGCAACTTCGCCGCGGCGACGCAGAGCTCGGTGCCCCGCCCTGTCGTGAATGTGAGCCCATGCCCCTCCAGGCCGGAGGGATGGTCCGTCTCTAGGACAATGTAGGCGGCCGAATAGTCTGGGTCAGCGCTCATGGCGTCAGACCCGTCGAGCGTTCGGGAGGTGGGAAAGCGGATATCTCGTGCGGTCGCCCGCAGGATCTTCGTCGCCATGCCCGATATAGGCTAAGGGCCACACCATGACGATGGTTGTCGAGCCCTAAGCGACCTCGTCCACCAGGGCAGCCCACCGCTCATCGATGCGGCGTGCCTTGTAGATCACGAATGCGGCAGCCCATGCCAGCACGAAGGCCGCGACTATCAAATAGCCGGCTCTTCCGATGAGATCGAAGCCCGCGATTGCGCTGAAGACGCCGCCCTTCAAGTCGAGCGAGCGGATGAGAACCTGCATCAGCTCGACGACGCCGACAAAAAGCGCGACGAACACCGAAAGGCTCGTCATCGTCAGGTTGTAGAAGACCTTGCGGACCGGGCTCGCGAAGGCCCATGAGTAAGCCTTCGCCATGAAGGCACCGTCGGCGGTGTCCATGAGCGACATGCCGGCGGCAAAAATGAGTGGCAGCGCGATCACGGCCCCGAACGGGATGCCGTTCGCGGCAGCACCCGCCGAAACTGCCAGGAGCGCTATCTCGGACGCGGTATCAAAGCCCAGGCCGAAGAGAAAGCCAATCGGGTACATCTGCCAGCTGTGGTTGATGACCCGGAACAGCCTGCCGAAGATCCGGGTCATGAAGCCGCCGGTGGTCAGCTCGTGCTCTAACGAGTGGCGGTCGTACTCTCCGCCCTTCATCCGACGATAGACGCGAACTATATCCAGGAGGATGACGAGGTTCATCAGCCCAATGACGACGAGGAATCCGCCTGACACCAGCCCGGCGACAAAACCCCCGACGATTCTCAGCTCTCCCCCATTGCCCGAGACGCCCTCGACGATCCATTTGACCGCCAGGCCCAGCGCAGCGGCAATCAGGAATACGACCGACGAGTGGCCGAGAGAGAAGAAGAATCCGACCCCGACCGGTTTGCGCCCGTCCTGAAGCAGCTTGCGTGTGGTGTTGTCGATGGCGGCGATGTGGTCCGCGTCGAACGCGTGCCGCAACCCGAACGTGTAGGCAAGGCCCCCCAGGGCGAGGATCGTCGGGTGCCCGGCGCCGTAGTACAGCAGCAGGCCCCAGCCGGCAACGTGGAGCAGGCCGACTCCACCGAAGAAAGCAGCCAGGCGGCCGCGCTCGCCCCGATCGAATGACTGGCGGAGCAGGGCAGTCATCGAGGCCATGTGCCGAGCCTAACGCTTATCGCTACAAGGTCGCAAGTAAGTATTCAAATCGCCACTCAAAACGTGCGACTGGTTCGCACTTGCCAACGAAAGCGGCACACCCGGGTAACCTGTCCTTAGATGGACTTCGACAAGCTGCCCCCACAGCTGCGCTCGGTCCTTCACACGCTCTCGCGAGCCGTCAGCGGCCGCGAGCCGGCGATTCGCTCCCGGGTCCGGCAGTTGCAGGAAGCCAATCCGCACCTTACAAGTGAGCAACTGGCGCGGCGCCTCATCCGTTCCACCAGGAGGCGAGTTGCCACGACCGGTGCACTCAGCGGCGCACTGGCGATTGCGCCCGGACTAGGCACCCTGCTGGCCGTTGGCACTCTCACGAGCCAGGCTCTATACGCGCTGGAGCAGGAGATCGAGCTCGTCCTGGCGATCGCGATCCTCTACGGCCACGAGCTCGGGAGCTCCGACGAGCGCGTCCTCGAAGCCCTCGTCGTGGTCGGCATCACGAGCGGCGCAGTGAAGCTTCGAGAGGACGTGCTGGTCGCGGGCGGCGAGCGGGTGGCAATCGCCGCAGTCCGCCGTCTGCCCGCCATGCTGATCACCCACGGCGGCGGCAGGATTCTTAGCCGCATCCTCGCGCGGTTCGCCGGCACCGGAGCGGCGAAGGTGGCTGCGCGAGTCGTGCCGCTTGGAGTTGGTGTCGCCGCCGGCGCAGGATTTGATTGGCTGGCGGTGACCGCTCTGGGCCACGCGGCGATGAAGTACTACGGACCGGGTGGCGCTGGGGCGCGCCCCTTGCTACTTGCTGCCGAAAATCCCTCGCACGTCGAACTCAACCGCTGATTCGATCTGGTCGAAGCCGCACTTGCGCGGCGGCTTGTCGGTGCGCCACCTGAGGAATCGCGTCGCGTGGCGGAAGCGCTGTCCTGCCTCGAGCTTGTCGTAGGCGACCTCACAGACGAGCTCGGGCCGGACCGTCACCCATTCGGCCTCCTTCCCCCGCGACCATCGACTTGGACCTCCGGGCATCCGGCCCTCTGCCTCGGACCATTCTTTGGGCGTTTCAGTGGTGAGCGGCTTGAGCTTGGCGATTAGCTCCTTCCTTTCCGCGGCGCTGAAGGAAGACGTGTGGCCGACGTAATGCAGCGTGCCCTTCTTGTCATACAGGCCGAGCAGGAGGGACCCCAGCGACTGACCATCGTTTGACTTGCGCCAGCCGATCACCACGCAGTCCGCGGTTCGCTGGTGCTTGACCTTGACCCACAGCCGCTTGCCCGAAACGTAGGCGCCGTCCCAGGACTTTGCGATCACGCCGTCGAGGCCAGCACCCTCGAACTGCTCAAACCATTTCTCTGCAGTTTTAGGATCGCGGGTGTAAGGGGTGAGGAAGATCGGCGATTTCGCACCCTTCAGCAGCTTTTCCAGGCGCTTGCGCCGATCACCTAAAGGCAGCGTCCTTAGGTCATCGGCGCCTTCTGCCAGAAGGTCGAAGGCTACAAACCAGGCGGGGGTGGCGGCGCTCAGCATCCGCACCCGCGAGTCGGCGGGATGGATGCGTTGCTGGAGTGCGCCGAAATCAAGCCCCCCCTTCCCCACGACGATGAGCTCTCCGTCCAGGACGAGCTTGCTCGGACCCAACGCGCGAAAGGCAGGCAGAACCTCGGGGAAGTAGCGAGTCATCGGCCGAGAGCCGCGGCTGATGAGGGCCACCTCGTCACCGTCGCGGAACACCAGGGTCCGAAAGCCGTCCCATTTGGGCTCGTACTCCCACCGATCCCCCTTGGGAATTCCAGTCTCGGAGGGGGCCGAGAGCATCGGCTCCATGTCGATTGGGATAGGGGTTTTCAACCGATTTGTCCCCAGTTGTCTATATCTTGTGGACGGCGGACCTCTGTGCTACCATATCGTCCGCCGGTAACTCGGCCACCAATTTCGACTCCACGCCCCCACCCCAGCCTTGGGAAGCTCGCGCAAGCGGGCTTCCCGCTTTTAA
>DATCPW010000332.1:0-2857 GCA_036569865.1 Candidatus Dormiibacterota bacterium | reverse complement strand
ATCTCGATTGTTGATACCGTCCCAATTTGTGAAGGCGCTGGTGCTTGGGGCGGGGGGACAGCTGGGCTTGGAGCTCGTCCGGCTCCTGCCGGAGGCGGTGGGATTCACCCACCACGAGCTGTCGGTGACGGACCGAGCGGGGATCGAGGCGGCGTGCGCCGAATACCTGCCTCAGGTCGTATTCAACTGCGCTGGTTACAACGCTGTCGACAAAGCCGAGGTCGAGCCGGTGCTCGCCCATGCGGTGAATGCCGTTGGGCCCGAGAACGTTGCGCTTGCCTGCAGCCGGCAAGGTGTGCGGCTGGTCCATTTCTCTACCAACTTCGTTTTTGACGGCCGCCTCGACCGGCCTTACATAGAAAAGGACGACGCGCGCCCTCTGGGTGTCTACGGCAGATCGAAGCTCGATGGCGAGACGGCGGTCCTGGCTGCCCTGCCTGAAGCCCTGGTGATCAGGACGGCCGCGGTCTTCGGCGACTGGGGGTCGGCGATCAAGGGCGGGAGCTTTCCCCAGCGCATCGTCGAGAGGGCTCGCCGCGGCGAGCAGATTCGTGTCGTTTCCGACCAACGCGTGAACCCCACCTATGCTCGCGACCTGGCGAGGGCCGCAGTCGCGCTCGTTGCCAGCGATCTGAGCGGCCTGGTCCACGTTGTCGCCGAGGGTTGCTGTGGCTGGGACGAGTTCGCGCGTGAGGCGCTGGCCGCCTGCGGGGTGGATGCCAGCGTCGAGCCGGTCAGCAGCGGCGAGCTCGCGGCGCCCGCCGCGCGCCCGCTCAACGGCTGCCTCGGCTCCGTTCGCACGGCGGCCCTTCGGCCGTGGCAAGAAGGCGTCGCCGAGTGGGCGGCCGGCTGGCAGAAACAAGGCTCGTGACCCCATAAAAAAGGCTCGGGCCGGGCGATTTCTCGACACCGGCACCGAGCTTGGCTGCGGGGGGTGAGTTCCTATTCGGTTGAGACCGCTCCTAGACTCCATCGTCACTGAAGGGTGTCCCGTAGCGTTTCAGTCCTCTTGCAGGAGTTTAGGCGCGGAATTCGTGAGCAATATAGCTGATTCCGGTGCATTTTCGGCGACATAACGACGATATCGCTAAGGGAAAGCCAAGGTGCACGAAAGCCGTGATCCGATCGTCATAATGCTGCGTTAGTCCTGTACACGTCTTGCACAGATTGATCAGTTCGAGGGAAGCGGCCGAGCGTCTGGGCGTCAGCCAGGCGACTGTTCTCCGCGCGGTTGCGCGGCGAACCCTCATTCCTGCTGAAACCACGCCTGGAGGTCACCATCGTTTCCGTCTACGAGACATCGAGGTATACGCCGCTGCAGCAGCACCCAATTTGATCAGCGGCACCAAGCTGATCGGCAGCCGCGAAGCGGCACGCCTGCTCGGCGTCAGCCAGCACACAGTGATCAGGGCATGCCGGGAAGGGCAGCTCGAAGCCGATGAGGTGACTCCGGGAGGCCACCATCGGTTCTCCGAGGCACGGATCCGGGAGCTCGCACCTCGCGCTGACGAGCTGGTGGGGAGTGGGGCGGCGGCGCGCACGCTCGGCCTGAGCGTCGACCAGCTCCGGCGGGCAGTCCAGCGGGGCACGGTGAGCCTGGCGACGATCACGCCCGGCGGCCACCGGCGTTTCGCCACCGCCGACCTCTCGTGGACCGGGACCGTTGCGAATGCGAGCGTCCGCCCTGATGCCCGCGTCGATGGAGAACGTAGTGCCACCGCATAACGGATACAGCGAGTCGGGGCGCAGCGCTTCGTGGGGCCTGGTGGGCGGCTTTCTACTGCTCGCCACGGGCGTTGGCATCCTCGCCATTGGCTTCTTCGATCCCCTGACTCGTTATGGAATGGCGGCTGTCCTGGTGCTGGCGGGCCTGATCCTCATCGGGTCGCAGGTCATCTGGCTCATCACACGACCGGACCGCGGACAGCTGCTGTGGACTGCGCTGCTGGACGGCATCCTCGTGCTGTCTGTCGTCCTGGCGATCACTCCAATTGCGGCCCTTGTGCGGGGTTTTGTCGACCTGTTCGTCCAGTCGAAAATCCAGAGTGGCGCGGACTGGCTCGCATACGGTTTCGCGTTCACGGGCTTGTTCCTCGGGGCAGTGTTCTTCGCCTACGCGGTCAAGTACTACCTGAGCACAGTGATCGTGCTCATCACGACGCTCGCGTTCGGCCGAAACGGTAGTAACGGCAACGGCAATGGCAACGGAAATGGTAAGCATCGCGCCGGCCTGAAGAACGGCTATCACATCGACCTGGGCTATCAGCCTTTCGTGTCGGTCCACGTCGCGGCATACAACGAAAGAAGGGTGATCGAGCGACTCATGGTCGCCCTGTCGCAGCTCGAGTATCCCGAGTACGAGGTGATCGTCGTCGATGACTCGACCGACGACTCCAAGCAGATTCTCGAACGCTGGGTGAATGTCCCGAGGTTCAAAATCCTCCACCGCAACAGCCGCGCGGGTTACAAGGGCGGCGCCCTCCGCGAGGCGCTGAAGGTCATGGACCCGCGCGCGGAGTACGTGGTGATCTTCGACGCCGATTCGGTGCCGTTCCCGGACGCCATCGACCGCTTCCTGCCGCACTTCTATTACGAGAACGGAAACGGCAAAAACGGCAGTGGCAACGGACATTCCGCGCTGGACGTTGATCAGAACGGACACGACAGGCATGAATACAAGCGGCGCGAGAACGTCGCCGCTGTGCAGAGCTATCAGTGGCACGTTCTCAACAAGTCCGAGAGCTGGCTCACGGAGGCGGTGAGAGCTGAGTACGCAGGCAGCTACATGGTCGAGCGACCGTTCCAGGACGCGGTGGGCTCGCTGAAGATGGTGGCGGGTACGTCCTACATGATCAGG
>DATCPW010000331.1:0-6492 GCA_036569865.1 Candidatus Dormiibacterota bacterium | reverse complement strand
TTCCGCCATCACCTTTCGGTCGAGCCCGGCCAGACGGTGACGATCCGGATGAGGCTGAGCGCCGACGGAAAGTCCGGGCAGGATTTCGACCAGATCATGGCCGTGCGCGAGAAGGAGGCCAACGAGTTCTACGCCGCCCTCTCACCGCCGGAAGCGTCACCTGACGAGGCGATGGTGCTGCGCGAGGCGCTCGGCGGGATGCTGTGGTCGAAGCAGTTCTACCACTACGACGTTCATCGCTGGCTCATCGGCGACCCGGCCGGACCGAAGCCTCCGGATTCGCGGCTGACAGGACGGAACTCGGATTGGCAGCACGTGAACAACCGCGACGTCATCTCCATGCCTGACAAGTGGGAGTACCCGTGGTACGCCGCATGGGACCTGGCGTTCCATTGCGTGACACTCGCGCGCGTTGATCCCGAGTTCGCGAAGGCGCAGCTCGTCCTCCTTGGTCGCGAGTGGTTCATGCACCCCAACGGGCAGCTACCGGCATACGAGTGGTCCTTCGGTGACGTGAACCCGCCTGTGCACGCGTGGGCGGCCCTGCGAGTCTTTGAGATAGACGGCAGCAAGGACCACGCATTTCTGGAGCGGATCTTCCACAAGCTGCTGCTCAACTTCACGTGGTGGGTCAACCGCAAGGACAGCGAGGGCAACAACATCTTCGAGGGAGGGTTCCTCGGTCTCGACAACATCGGCCCATTCGATCGCTCGCACCTTCCGACCGAGGGGCACATCGAACAATCCGACGGGACCGCATGGATGGCGATGTACTGCCAGAACCTTCTCGAGGTCGCCCTTGCATTAGCAGAACACGACAAGACCTACGAGGACATGGCGACCAAGTTCTTCGAGCACTTTGCCCTCATCGCATCGGCGATGAACGCGAAAGGATTGTGGAACGAAGAGGACGGTTTCTACTACGACGTATTTCACTTTGCCGATGGGCGCATGGAGCCCTTCCGGGCGCACTCGCTCGTGGGTTTGGTGCCGCTGTTCGCCGTCTCGACCATCGGGCCCGCGACGATGGCGCGGCTGCCGGAGTTCGCCGCGAGGACGCAATGGTTCGTCGATCACCGTCCTGACATGAGCGCGGTGATCCAGCACATCTACGACCCCGGCCACGCCGGATGGCGGATGCTGTCGATCGTCTCGCCCGACCGGCTTCGCCGCATTCTGTCGCGCGTGCTCGACCCCTCGGAGTTCCTTTCGGACCATGGCGTTCGCGCGCTGTCGCGCTACCACCTCGAGCATCCATACAACATGGACCTGGGCGGCGTGATGGCTTCGATGACTTATGAACCGGCGGAGTCGACCAACGCCGTGTTCGGCGGCAACTCGAACTGGCGCGGGCCGGTCTGGATGCCGGTGAACTACCTGCTGGTGGAGGTGCTTCGCGCTTATCACCGCTACCTCGGCTCGGACTTCAAGGTGGAGTATCCAACCGGTTCAGGGCAGATGCGCGACCTGTCGCAGGTCGCCGCCGACCTCGCCGCCCGCCTGGTCGGAATCTTTCTGGACCACGATGGCCGCCGCCCTGTGTTTGGCACGGAAGCAAGGTTCCAGGAAGACCACGCATGGCACGACCTGATCCCCTTCCACGAGTACTTCAACGGCGACACTGGCGCAGGGATCGGCGCTTCTCACCAGACCGGCTGGACGGGTCTCGTCGCTGATCTGATCATCCGACGGCACAAGGGGGAGTGAGGTGCACCTCAACGGCAAGGTTGCGATAGTCACCGGAGCGGGCAGCGGAATCGGTTACGCGATCGCCGAGCGTTTCTCGTCGGCCGGCGCGGGCGTGTGCGTCAACTATCTCGGTTACGAAGAGGACGCCAAGGCACTCGCTCAGAAGTTGCCGAAAGCGATCGCGTTCAAGGCCGACATCTCGAAGGTCGACGAGGTGCAGGCGATGGTGGACGCGACAATCAAGGAGCTCGGATCCGTCGACGTGCTCGTCAACAACGCGGGCGTCGAGAGGTCAATGCCATTCCTGGACATCGATGAGGCGTCGTGGGACCTCATGCTCGACGTAGACCTGAAGGGAGCTTTTCTGTGCGCGCAGGCTTGTGCGCGAGCGATGCGTGACTCGGGCAAAGGCGGCTCCATCGTCAACATATCCTCGATCCACGAGGACGTCCCATTTCCTGGCTTCACGCCTTACTGCGCAGCCAAGGGTGGGCTGCGGATGATGATGCGCAACGCGGCGCTGGAGCTCGCGGCGCACCACATCCGCGTCAACAACGTGGCGCCCGGCGCCATCGCCACCCCGATCAACGCGAAGACGCTGAACGACCCTGAGAAGGTGGCGATCCTTCAGCGCATCATCCCGTTGCGGCGCATGGGCCAGCCTGAAGAGGTGGCCGAGGTCGCGCTGTTCCTTGCCTCGGATGCCTCGTCCTACGTAACGGGCTCGACTTACTACGTGGACGGCGGCATGGTGCGCTACTCACAGCCCTTGTAGGGGATAAGCGCTTATTGTGGGCGCCGTGCTGCTCGGCTTTCCCCGATTCGTAACGTCTGCCGGTAACCCACCGTTTCAATCGCGAGTGAGACTTGGGGTAGGAGCTCTGGTTGTCCTTCTGGCGGTTGCCGGCTGCGGCTCTTCGCCCACGGCCGTCGCAAGCCCGACCGCGTCTGAAGCCTCCCCGAGTCCCAGCCCCTCGCCCAGCGATTTACCGACCGTCACCCCCTCGCCGTTGCCGCCGCCAAGTCCCATTCCCGTCCCCTCGTGGGCGGTCATGAAGGCAACGTGCACCGGCCAGTCGAGCGCCCGCGAAGCGATTCTCGTGATGAAGGCAGCCCCGGCCACCAAGATCCTCGCGGACATCACCGACCCGCTGCACCCGAAGACGATCTGCAAGCTCAGCGGCGGGTGGTCGCCTCTCCTGGTGACCGATAGCGAGATCTCCTGGGCAGCAAGCGAGCACCGGCCGGGGACAGCGGGCACGAGCGTGATCGCCACGCTTGACGTCTTCTCAGGGATCGCGTCCGTGGTGGTGACCTGGCAGGGCGGCGGCTACCTCGACGGCCTCCATGCCTGGAGCCCACACCGCGACCTCCTTGCGTACCTGGTGTCGGACACGTCGAGCGTCGATCTGCACCTGCTCAGCGGTGGAGGGGACCGGGTCGTCACGTCTCTCGGTTCAGTCCCGGGGCGCGGCATCAACCTCGGCGAGGACGATTCTTTCCTCCAGTTCTCGCCGGACGGGGCTTACTTCGCGCTGGAGCAAACCTTCACAACCTCCGGCTCGCACCTTCAAGTGAGGAGAGCGACCAACGGAGCTCTGGCTTACTCGCAGGGGTCGGCGACCATGGCGACCTGGGGCAGCACGGGCAGCAAGCTCTACTTCAGACACCTGCAGTCCGGCACCATCTACGCCTGGGACCCGGTCGGTGGGGTGACGCAGCCTGTGGCGCAGTCGCTCGCCTGGATCAAGCCGCGCGCCGACGCGGGTGATGACTACCTCGCGTTCACCGTGCGAGACGCCACGGGCGCCCCGCACGTGTGGCTGTTCGGGCACGCCGGGCGTATCGCTACCCAGCTGCCGAACATCCGGTCCTCTCCAGAGTTCCTGACGGCGAGCCAGATCTTCTACGTCGAGGAGACGTCGTGTGGTGTGAACTGCGGTCCAGGGCCGCCGACCATACCCGATGGCAAGACCTTCATCTACGACATCGGCCAAAAGCTGGAGACGGCGTCGCCGATCATGACCATCTACACAACGTGGCCCCGCCCGGGACAGATCTAGCGGAGGGCCGGTATTTAGAGCGCGCTAGCGTTGCAGGGTTGGCCGGGGTCCCCCCGGCCATGACTTTGTCTCAACTACTACCAATCATGGCGTTGAGAATCTGATTCGTAAATAAGTCCCATCCCGGGAGATAGAGCAGGCGCGCGCGAAGCGCCCGCCGATGAGAAAGAACCGACTGGTTCTTTCTCATATTCTTTTAGTTAGGCTATCCTATCTCGCGTGATAGGCGAACCCGTGACTGAGATTAGGAGCTCCTAGCTTGGTGGAACTCGTCCGCCGCGCAGCGTTCACCCGCGCGCAAGAGGATTACCTCAAGGCGCTCTATCACCTCCACGGTGACCAGCGGCCCGTGCCGACGCGCGACCTGGCACAGCGCCTTGGCATCTCTTCACCGTCCGTCAGCGAGATGGTCACCCG
The DNA here is from genome assembly GCA_036569865.1 of Candidatus Dormiibacterota bacterium. Taxonomy (GTDB): domain Bacteria; phylum Chloroflexota; class Dormibacteria; order Dormibacterales; family Dormibacteraceae; genus Palsa-872. The sequence continues at coordinate 2,323 of DATCPW010000331.1, read as the reverse complement.
CCTCACCGCGCAAGGCCTCGTCGAGCACGACCGCTACAAGGGCCAGCAGCTGACGCGCGAGGGCCGCAAGGTCGCCCTGGAGCTGGTTCGCCATCACCGCCTCTTGGAGATGTTCCTCGTCCAGGTGCTCGGCTACAGCTGGGACGAGGTGCACGACGAGGCCGAGCGGCTCGAGCACGTGATCTCGGAGCGCATGGAGCAGCGCATCTTCGATCTCCTCGGCCGGCCCGAGCTGGATCCACACGGCCACGCCATCCCCAGCGCCAGCGGCAAGGTTCGCTCCCTGAGCGAGCGTCCATTGAGCGAATGCCGCGCGGGCGAGAAAGTGGTGGTGCAGGGAGTGTCCGATGAGGACGCCGCCCGCCTGCGCGAGCTCGAGCGCCGCGGGTTGATGCCCGGAACCCACCTCGAGGTCGTGTCAGTGAGCGAGTACGAGAGCCCGATCGTGGTGCGGATCAAAGGCCGGCGGGTGAGCGTCCCGCTCGGGCTCGCCCGGGCCATCTTCGTTGAGGGAGGACGGCCAAGTGGCCGTTGAGGCACCGGCGCCTAAGCCGGTCGACCCGGCTCGAATCACCAAGCCTCCGGTAGCAGCGCCTGACCCTGTAGCCGTCGCGCTTCCGGGTGAGGAGCGTGTCCTTCGCGCGGCGGAAAAGGCGCTCAACGGGCAGACGCGAGGCCTTCGGGCCCTGGTTCCATTCCTCGGCCCCGCTTTCGTGGCCGCCGTCGCGTACGTCGACCCAGGCAACTTCGCGACCAACATCGCCGGCGGCGCGCAGTACGGCTACATGCTGCTCTGGGTCGTCCTCGCGGCCAACCTCATGGCGATGCTCGTGCAATCCATGAGCGCCAAGCTGGGCATCGCGACAGGGCTCAACCTGGCGGAGGTCTGCCGCCAGAAGTTTCCGTTTCTGGCCGTCGTCGGCCTGTGGATCCAGGCCGAGGTCATCGCCATGGCCACGGACCTCGCCGAGTTCATCGGCGCCGCCATCGGCATCCACCTGCTGTTTCCGGGCGTGCCGCTGTTCGTCGCCGGCATCATCACGGCGTTCGCCGCGTTCGGCATCCTCGCGCTCCAGTCGCGTGGCTTCCGCGGCTTCGAGGCGGTGATCACCGGGCTCGTCGGCGTCATCGTCGCCGCATTCGCTTTCGAGGTGATCCTTGCGAGGCCGTCGGTTTCAGGAGTTGTCACGGGGCTGATCACGCCGCGGTTCGATGGCACCGAGAGCGTCCTGCTCGGCGCGGGAATCCTCGGGGCGACCGTGATGCCTCACGTGATCTACCTCCACTCGGCCCTCACCCAGCGGCGGGTGGTCGGCGCGACCGATGCCGAGCAGCACAAGATCTTCAGCTTCGAGCGATGGGACGTGATCATCGCGATGGGCGTCGCGGGCCTGATCAACATCGCGATGCTGACGATCGCGGCGGCGGTGTTCCATGGGCGCGGCATCGGCCCGATTGAGACCCTCGACCAGGCGTACACAGGGCTGGGCGTCCAGCTTGGCAACGGCGCCGACATCTTTTTTGGGCTCGGGCTTCTCGCCTCCGGGCTTTCCTCGTCGTCTGTGGGCACGCTCGCCGGCCAGGTCGTGATGCAGGGGTTCATCCAACGCGCCATCCCCTTGTTCCTGCGCCGCGCGATAACCATGGCGCCGGCCCTAGTGGTGATCGCGATCGGTGTCAACCCCTCGCGTGCCCTCGTGCTCAGCCAGGTGGTGCTCTCTTTCGGAATTCCGTTCGCGCTGATCCCGCTGCTGCTGTTCTGCCGGGATCGAAAGCTGATGGGCTCCCTGGTGAACCACCGGGTGACCACGATCATCGCGACTGGCGTCGTGGCGGTGATCGTGAGCCTGAACGTCTTCCTTATCACCCTGCTGGTGACCGGGAAGTAGCTACCGCCAGCTAACAGTCCGGATTCAGATTTAGACCGGCCATTTGGGCACAAATGGCCGCATGCGGGGCCGTTCGCGCGGGCCATTCGGGCCCTTTTGGCCCCGCCCAGCCGGTGTGAGCAGCGAAAGGACAAGAATAGGTCCGTGAAGTTGGGTGTAAGCGTCGGTTATTGGGGCTTCGGCCTCACCGCCGCCGATCAGCTCGAGATCGCCCGGACGGCCGAGGAGCTCGGCTACGACTCGGTGTGGACGGCCGAGGCCTACGGCTCTGATGCTGCCACCGTGCTGGCGTGGCTGGCGGCGGGAACGACCCGCATCAAGCTCGGGTCCGGAATCCTTCAGATCCCTGCCCGCAGCGCCGCGATGACGGCCATGACTGCCGCGACGATCGACCAGCTGTCGGGCGGCAGATTCATCCTGGGCCTGGGCTCCTC
>DATCPW010000330.1:0-8977 GCA_036569865.1 Candidatus Dormiibacterota bacterium | reverse complement strand
CCTATTCTAGTTTGAGGGGGGGGTCCCCCCTCAGGGTGCCGGGCCTGGCGAAGCCAGCTCCCGGCACACCCCTCCTGCGACCCTAAGTCGGCCCCCCAGCCCGGCGGGTTATCCACACTCTCTCCCCAGGCATGGATCGGTCGCCTACCGCGGTCGCGTCGCCTGGCTAGGCCGGCGCCGGCAGCTAGCGCGCGATCCTGAGCGATTCCTGCCTAGCCGGTGGCGATTGCTCTCGGCGGCCGAGTTGCCACCGAACGGCAATCCACAGGCTAGTCCCGGTCCTGGATCCCCGCCCTCGAGCGCTCGGTCTGCGGGCGCGAGCTCATACGGATGGCAAGCGGGGGCGGCGTCCCCATCAATCGCTCGAAACCCGCCTCGAGCAGTCCCTTGGCCCGGTAGAGGTTGATCGCCCAACCGACTCCGAACACCCTGTCGCTGAAGAGTGAATCGGAGGTCGGGTTCCAGTAAGCGTCGCGGATCTTGTCCCACGAGGGAACTCGAAAGTCATACGGAACGACGCCCAGGACTCGACCGTGCCAGTTGCGCTCCTCCTCGGGCTTGGCCAGCTCGGTGGCGACAGCCCCAACGACCAACGCGACGGCGGTGAGCCGGACCAGTCGACGTATCCCACGCAAAGTCCCCATACTTTAATTGAAGCGTAGTTCACAGTAACCGTGCACGTTTTGAAACCGTTCCTGCAAGCGGGGTAGATGGCCACAAGGCTCCAATCCACGACGCGACTGCTTCGGTGGCTAACGCCTGGTCTCGAGATCAAGCGTTGGCTTCTGCTCCTCATGTTCGCGGAACTGGTGCTGGTGCTCGGGTTCGCTTACGGACTCAAGGCCCTGTACAAGACCGCCGAGCTGCCCGGGCAGTTCTACTGGATAACCCTGCAGTTCCTCCCTTACTGGATACGCGCGGTGATATTCGGCGCACTGGGCGTCGGCGTGCTCGTCTTCAGCTACTTGAAGCTCACGCAGTCGGTGCTCGGGCCCTTCCTCCCCGGCAACAGCTCGAGCAGCATGGTCGAGGTCATCCACGCTTTCCGCTTGAAGAGCCGCGGCCCCCGCATCGTGGCGATCGGCGGCGGGACTGGCCTCAGCTCACTCTTGCGCGGTCTCAAGGCCTACACCTCGAATCTGTCGGCGATCGTCACCGTCGCCGACGACGGCGGCAGCTCGGGGAGATTGCGCGACGAATACCGAATCCTTCCGCCTGGCGACTTCAGGCAGTGCCTCATCGCGCTGGCTGACGCCGAGCCGCTGATGAAACAGCTCTTCGACCATCGATTCAAAGAGGGGTCCCTCGACGGCCACTCCTTCGGCAACCTCTTCATCATGGCGATGGCCGACGTCACTGGAAATTTCGAGAAGGCTCTCCGCGAGTCCGGCAAGGTCCTGGCGGTCAAAGGCACGATCATCCCATCGACTCTCCAGGACGTCACGCTCGTCGCTTCCATCAACGGCCACACCGTTGAAGGCGAGTCCAAGATTCCAAAGCAGAACGCGCCGATCAGCCAGGTGTTCCTGAAGCCGGACGGCGCGCTGCTGAACCCAGAGGCCTTGCAGGCGATCATGAATGCGGAGCTGGTGGTCATCGGTCCGGGCTCGCTGTACACCTCAATCCTTCCGAACCTGCTGGTCGAGGGCATGGTCGAGGCGATCAAAGCCTCACCGGCGCTCAAGGTCTACATCTGCAACCTGGCATCGCAAGAGGGAGAGACCGAGGGATACGACGTCGACGACTACCTGAGAGTGCTGCACGAGCACATCGGCGCGAACATCTTCGATTTCGTGCTGGTCAACTCGAACAACACCCACATGCCGACCGGTGGTCAGTCGCAGGTGATCTTCAGGCCCGAGGACTCCACCATGCATCCGGAGGTTCGCTTCATCGGAGCCGACGTCGTCAACATCCGGATCCCTTCCCACCACGACCCGGACAAGCTCGCCCGCTCGATCATGCGGAAGGTGTGGCAGGCGTAACGCTCGCAGCGCGTGAACGCCGGCGGCTTACCATCTCGACAATGATCGTTGCGGCAGCAACGTAGAGGACTGAGACCAGGGCGTCGACGACGTAGTGCTCGCCGAGGTAGACGATCGATAGGATCACCGCTGCGCTCCACAGGACCAACCCCACCGCAAGCAATCGATATCGCTGCCACGCATAGACCGCCGCCAGCATCGGAAAAGCCGCATGTAGCGACGGAAATGCCGCGAACGGATTTGGATTGAAGCTGTGGTAAATCGGCGTCACCAGCGTGTAGCCCCATAGCGCGCGCACCGTGTGGTCGTTGATCTTGACCACGTCGTGCAGCTGGTACCACGGCGGCGCGCTGGGCCAAAAGAGGTATGTGGTGAAGGCCAGGAAGCTCATGAGGAGCAGAGCAGCCACGAATCGCCAGTAGTACTCACGGCTGGTCACCCAGAACACGAACCCAACCACGATCGGCAGAACGAAGTGCATGAAGTAGAACAGCATCGCGACGACGTCCTGCGGTCCGACTACCCCCGGGTGGTAGAAGTCGTGTTGCAGAACGAGCGTCGGAATCGTTCCGCCAAAGACCCAACGCTCCAACCCAGAGAAGTCGTGCGGTTGGAAGTTGGTCTTCGCGGCAAACCCTCTCATCGCCTCGTAGGCGAAGAAGAGCAACAGGAAAGGTGTCCAGTCCGCGATGAAAGTGCGGCCGCGTCCTAGCGCCACCGCGATGACGAGCAGTACGAGCAGGACCCATTCCGGCTCAATCGAGACGCCGCGCCACAGCATGACCCCAAAGATCAGCGCCAGATAGACAACGCTGCCGATGAGCAGCAGTCGGGGACGGCGCGCTCGCGCCGGCTTGGGCTCAGCGGGTGCGGACAACGACCACTGCCGCGATCTCGACTGTGACGGAGAACGGAAGCGAGTTGGCGCCAAGCGCCGCCCGCGAATGCCTGCCCGACTCACCCAGGACCTCGATCAACAGGTCCGATGCGGCGTTGATCACCTTCGGGTGATCGCCGAACTCCGGAGTGGAGAGCACGAAGCCGATCAGCTGGGCGACCTGTTCAACCTGTGCAAGCCCGGCGGCGGCTTCCATCTGGGCCAGAAGGCTGATCGCACACGCGCGAGCCGCGATCTGGGCCTCCTCAACGCTCACCTCGTCCGGGCAACGTCCGGTTAAACGCTTGCCGTCCAGGAGCGAAACCTGGCCGGCGATGTAAAGCAGCGAGCGGCCGTCTCCAATTGGGACCAGCACGGTGGGCACGTACGACGCAACTGGAGCCGGCGGGACGGGCAGCTTGATTCCGAGTTCGCGCAGCCGAGCATGAGGATCAGTCAACTCGAGGGAGTCTAGTGGAGTCAGCCGCGCCGGCCGCGGAAGTGGGAGACCACCGCCATCAATATCACGATCAGCGCAACCAGCCCGATAGCGATGTACGGCGTCCGCGACGAGAGGAGGAGCTGGCTGATCCACGAAGTCCCAATGGGCGGCGGCGGGTTGGTGCGACTGCCGCTTGTGGTCGGAGTTGGCGTCGAGGGCACGCCCTGCGGAATCCCGCCCGTGTCGCGATAGGCCCAGAGCACGGCGACCTGGTCAGTGGGCCGGAAGGTGGCCACGTACAGGATCGGGGTCTCATCGTTGGAGACGGCGAGCGCGGTCACCGACGACATCGGCGGTGAAAGCGACGTGAAGTGACGGGCCGCATCCCGTGTTCGCCACAGACCTCCCGATGCCGACCCTCCGCCATCGCTTGCCGTGTAAAAGCGGTCGAAGTGGTTGGTGACAAACGCAATTTGCGTGTAGTCGGTCGACGGCAGCAGTCCGCCGCCGCTGCTGGGCGTGAAAGAGGCGCCATTGTCGGCGGAGATGAAGAGGCCCGCGTTCGTGCCCACGACCAGTGGGCGGATCAGACTCGGCGGCGGCAGTGGACCCGCCGCCAGCGACGAGATGACCTTGCCGCTGATCGCCGCCCTGAGCTGCGCCCACGTGGAGCCGCCGTCAGTGCTTTGAAACAAAGGCACGCCGCCAATCGTGGAGGCCGCATCACTGCCTGCCACGAGTCGCACTGGATCATGGACGGCGGATACGGCCAACGATCCGATGCTGGTGTTGCCAAGGCCTGACGGCCTCCATGCCAACCCGTCGGCGCTTGCGTAGACGCCGCGGTCGGTACCCGCCGCCACGCGCGTGAGCGCGAACCCGAACACGCGCACGGAGCGGCCCTCAAGACCACTGACCGGCCCCCAGGAAACACCACCGTCCTTGCTCGCCAACGCACCGGCTCCGCGTAGGCCCGCCAGCACGAACCCCGTCTTGTTGGGGCTGAATGCGACTGTCAGGACTGGAACGCTGCCGCTGCGTGCAACCTTCCACGTCGAGCCGCCATCAGCGCTCCTCATCAGCGCGCCGTCGGACCTTCCCACCACCACGACCTGGTTGTTGAATGGATTGACCCCAAACGCAAAGATCGCGCTATGCCCTTGATTGGGCAGAGTCGGCAGTTCGACCCAGGTCGATGGCGGGAGGGTGCGCGAGAGCTCGGTAACGCCCTCGGCGCCGGCTTGCGTGAGCACGGCTAAGCCGGACCAGGCGCAGGACAGGAGCGCCACAAGCGTCGCGACAAGACGTTTGCGAGGAAGCGACACGAGCGTGCCGATTATCACCCAAGCGAGCCGGCGTAGAAGGAGCCCGCGGTGGCCAAAATCGCGGCGCTCGGGGTGATTGCCTACAATCCCCTCAGTGCTGGCTCGTCCCAAGGCCTGGCTGCACAGCGTCGCGGCCTGGCTTGACCGGGCGGCATTCAGCCCGGCCTCCCTTCCCGACGACTTGATCACGGGCATCGCTCTGGCCCCGATGGTCGCTGCCGGCATCATCATCTTCAGGCTCCCCGCTCTCGAGATGCTGCTGGTCGCTGTCGCCACGGGGATCGCCGGGACACTGTTTGCCCGGTTCGTTTGGCGGCACGACATCCCGCGGCCACAACCAAGTCCTTTGATAGCTGCGGTCATTGGTGTTGCGCTGGTCGGACCAGGTTCGTCGCTCGGGATCACGATCGCGATCGCGGCTGCCGCCGTGATCCTCGAGTTGCTCCGGGCACGCTACATGCCGGCGATTCGCGCCCAAACGGGACTCCTGGCATTTGCCGGCCTGGCGGTGGTCTCCGGCGGCGCGCCGTTGGTCTACGTCAACCCGGCCAGCCAGCGGTCATTCTTTCCCGACCCCATCGCGTTGTGGTTTTCGCAACCATTACTGCCCAGCTCATACGATCCGATCACGCTGTACGTCGGCAATGTCGCGGGACCGGTCTTCGCGACGTCGCTGCTTGCGGTCGGAATCGGAATCGCCTGGCTGGCTTACGCGCGGCGCTTGAGCTTCGGGGTCGCGATCGGTTTTCTGGTGGGAGCGGCCTTCGCGATCGTGGCCTACCACTGGGATTACGTTGTGCACCTCGACAGCGGCCCGACCTGGTTTGTGGCCATGCTGCTGGCAGACAAGCGATACCTCCCCCAGTCTTGGACGATTCGCCCGGTGCTGGGCTTCAGCGCCGGCCTGCTGACGGTGGCGTTGCGAGTCCGCGGGTATGGGATCGAGGCCGCCTTCCTCACCGCTGCCGGCGTGCAGGCGGTGATGGCCGTGTTGGTGATCGTGCTGTGGGCAGCGTCGTTCGGGTCGGAGCGGATGCAGAGGAACCGCAGGCTGCGCCAGCGGGAAGCCCAGCTTAGGATCGTCAAGACCTAAGCGAACTTGATGTCGACCTCGGACAGGCCGAGGGTGGAGGCCAGCTCGTCGGCGCGGGCGCGAACCTCGGGACGGAGGTTCGGCGGCAACTTCTGGAATGGCTCGACCACGATGTTGAGCTTTTGCTTGGCCACTGTGTGTGTCCACGTGCCGGCAACCCGTCCGTCGACGAGCACCACCGCCGAGATCCAGCCTGCAGGTGGTGGCGCCGAAGACGGAAAGCGTGGACCTGTGGCCAGGTGAGCTCTGCAGCGACTGGCGCCTGGGTTTTCAAAACACCGAAATGATCGGGCTTTTCGCGCTCTTGTCTGTGCTGGGCGCGCGCAGTCAGCGGCGGGCTATTGCCAGTGGTCGCCGCCGTCGCTGGTGGTCCAGATCTTCGTGCTGTTGTCGACCGCCCAGCCGTCGGTTGCGTTGGCGAAGCTCATAAATTGGAAAAGGAGGCCCCCTTCAGCGGCGGAGGTCCAGGTCTTCCCGCCGTCATGCGTGATCGAGATGGTCGTCTGATTTGAGGCCATTAGGGCGGTGCCGGGGCGGGTCGACACCAGCATCGTCGAAAAGTCAGGTGAGAAGTAAATCGGTGCTTTGTTCTCGGACCCTGGCAGGTTGGTCCTGAGTGTCCATGATCTGCCACCGTCCGTCGACACGAAGAGCGTCGAGAATCCTGACCCCTGGGTCCCCTGGCACAGCACCCACAGCTCATTCCCGTCGTAAGTAGTAACGACGGAACGGAACGTAGTCGGCGGACATTTTGCTGCAACTGACTTCCACGTTGTCCCTGCATCCAGCGTGAGCTCAATGTCTCCCGCGGGCACACTCGCGACGAGCAGGCCGGTGTCGGCTATCGCCACAGCATCCTCGGGTGAAAAGCCCACCGGCAGCGGGTGCGGTGCCGACCACGTCCTGCCGGCATCCACACTCAACCTCACCTCGTACGGACACAAGACGCCCTTGGCGCACGGATACGAGATCACCCATGCCGTGGTCCCTCGCCCTTTGATCTCGGCGAACCAACTCGCCTTGAGACCCAAAGCCTTCCAGGTTCGCCCGCCGTCGTGGGTGGCGAACGCAGACGTCGATCCGTAGAAGAAGCCGTCGTTGGCGTTTATGAATGTGAGGTGGCGAGGAATGCCAGAGTCCGAGACATCTAAGGACGGGCCAACCTGGACGGCTTTCGACCACGTGCGGCCGCCGTCCGAGGTTCGGACGACTGAGTAATGGCACTGCCCGGTCATGGGCTGGATACAGTTCGAGCGCAGGACCCACCCAGTCAACGCGTCGATGGGAGAGGCATCGACGAACACGGTGTCAGCCGATCCGACCGACTGTTTGGGCGCGTCGCTTGGGACCGGGGATGCTTTGGGGGGGGGCGCGACCACGTGAGGACCGCCGCCGGCGCGTATGAATGCGAATGTTCCCACCACCAACGCAGCAAGAACGAGTGCGGCAAGCCCGGCGGCGAAGTGGAGCCGGCCCGCGACCGGCTCATCCCGATCAGCGAGTGCCGCCCGCATGACACGCCGGCGCGTTTCTTGCACGTCGCCCAGGTCCGCCTGCTGCGCGCTGTACAGGGCGCGAAGGTCGTCGCGAAGCTTGTCCATCATCGATCCTCCTCGACGAGACCTGGCCGCAAGCGATGACACGCCCGATAGATGCGGGCTCGAGTGGCCGAGGCAGAGATTCCGAGCACAACGGCGACCTCCTCCACGGGAAGGTCGAGGTAGAAATGCATAAAGATCGCCTGGCGGTCCCTGGCCGGCAGATTGGCGACTGCGCGCTCGAGGTCCAGCCTGTCGTCATCGGGTTCGCCGGTTCGCTGCAGCACCTCTGACATTCGCAAGGTCCGGAACCAGTGAGTCCGCCGCACGTTGCGGCATTGATTGGCGACGATGGTCAGGAACCACGGCCGCACTGGCATGCCGGGCCGAAGCTGGCCGAGCTTGCGCCAGGCTTTCGTCACCGCCTCTTGCGTGGCGTCCTCGGCTTCCCAGCGGTCGCCCAGCATCGAGTGTGCGAGCCGCAGGGCAGGTTCCACCAGCGGTCCTATCAGGGCCTCGAACGCGGCCTCATCACCCGTCCGCGCCAATTCGTAAAGCGGACGCTCCCCGGCGGCGGTCAAGGCTTGGGCCACATAGGTCAAGACACCTCGAGCGCCGGTTTGGTTACATCAAGGCCCAAACGGCCTCAGGCGAAGAGCTCTTTTCCCCGGGTGACGAACTGGTCGCGGCGGGGTCCGGTCCCGATGAGATCGATCGGGGCGCCGATCAGCTCGCCGATGCGCTCGATGTAGTCCCGGCACTGCGGGGGCAGATCCTCCCAGCAGCTGGCTGAGCCGATCGGCGTCTGCCAGCCCGGCATCTCCTCGTAGACGGGATTGCAGTGCTTGTAGTGCGAGATGTTGGCGATCGGGTGGTTTTGTCGCTCCCCACGGAAGTCGTAGGCGGTGCAGATCTTCAGGAGTGGTTGATCGTCAAGAATGTCCAGGCGCATGAGGGCGGCGCGGCCGACTCCGTTGATGCGCACCGCGTAGCGAGCGACCGCGGAGTCGAACCAGCCGATGCGGCGCGGGCGGCCGGTGACGGTGCCGAACTCGTGACCGCGCTCGCGGATCTGGTCCCCTATCTCGTTCAGGAGCTCCGAGGGGAAGGGGCCGTAGCCGACGCGCGTCGTATAGGCCTTGAAGACTCCGATGGTGAGGTCGACCTTGGTGGGGGCGATGCCGCTGCCGGTTAGAGCACCACCGGCCGTGGGGTTGGAGCTCGTCACGTAGGGATAGGTGCCGAAGTCGAGGTCAAGCATGGTGGCCTGGGCGCCTTCCAGGAGGATGTTGACGCCGCTGTCGAGGGCGTCCTGGATGATCGGGAAGGTGTCCCTGATGTAGGGATCGAGCTGCTTTGCGTAACCCAGGTACTCCTCGAGCATGCTTTCCCAGTCGTAGGGCTCCGCGTCGTAGAGCTTGGTGAGGATCGGGTTCTTCACCTGGCCGACCACGAAGGCGAGCTTCTTGCGCATGAAGCCTTCCTTCTGCAGGTCGCCGATGCGAAAGCCGATGCGGCGGATCTTGTCGGCGTAGGCGGGTCCGATGCCACGCCACGTCGTGCCCAGGCGGTCGTCGCCCCGCGCCTCCTCCTCGAGCTGGTCGAAGAGAGGGTGGTAGCGCATGACCATGTGGGCGCGCTCGCTGACCATCAGGTTCTTCGGTTGGATGCCGCGCTCCTGGAGCTGGGAGAGCTCGCGGAGGAGGACGATCGGGTC
>DATCPW010000329.1:0-18111 GCA_036569865.1 Candidatus Dormiibacterota bacterium | reverse complement strand
GACCAGCCGGTACTTCTCAGGCAGTCGTTGCGACACGGCCCACACCTGGCGGCGAAGCTCGTTCGACTCCTGGACCTGGACGGGATCGAAGCTGCGGGAGGTGGATGGCAGGCCTGCAAGGAGATCCGTGTCGTCATCGTCACCGCTATCCACCCTCAGGTCTCGCTGCCGGCGCCGCAGCTCGTCGAAGCACAGGTTCCGGGCCACCGTGTGCACCCACCCGCCAAAGTTGAACGTGTCGTCGACGCGATCCATCATCCGGAGCGCCTTCATGAAGGTCTCCTGGGCTATGTCCTCGGCCAGCAAAGCGTCTCCCAGCTTTCGCCGGACCAGGCGGTAGATCGAGGCTACATAGCGCCGGTGCAGCTCCTCGAAGGCATGGATGTCCCCGTTGCGGTAGTCCCTGACCAGCTCGACGTCCGTGGGCTCGATGCCCACCCTGGACGCGACTTCAGCGTCGTCGGTCACTCTTTGGTCTCAACAGCTCTTTAATGGCGAGGGCGGCCGCGCGGGTCAGTGCAGGTCTTGCGTCGTGCATAAGGTCCTGCAGATTGTCGCCCTCTTGCGCGAGTGTTGTTACCGAGCTAAAGCCCTTTGTTAGCAGCGCCTCCCAGCCGGCCCCCTTGGTTCCGGCGACCATGACGGCAGGGACTCCGGCGGTCTGAGCCCGCCGCGCCACCTCGCCGGGCGCCTTGCCGTAGGCGGTCTGGCCGTCCGCCCGGCCCTCGCCTGTGATCACCAGCTGCGCGCCCGGGAGAGCTCGATCGAAGCCGCTCGCGTCGACCACCAGAGCCGCCCCTGAAACGAGCTCGGCGTCCAGGAAGGCCATCAGCCCGGCCCCGGTACCTCCCGCGGCGCCGGCCCCCGGGATTTCTGCCACCCGCCTGCCGTACTGCCGCTCGATCACGTCCGCAAGGCGCCCCAGGGCCCGATCGAGCAGCCTGACGGTCACGGGATCGGCGCCCTTTTGCGGCCCGTACACGGCGCTCGCGCCCTCCGGACCGGTCAGCGGATTGGTGACGTCGCACGCCACCTTCACCTTCACCGATCGCCAGCCAGGGTTCACTTTGGAGTCGTCGATCCTTTCGAGCCGGAGCAAGGCCGCGCCACCGCGTGGCAGGTCGCGCCCCGCAGCATCGAGGAATCGGTAACCCAGCGCCTGGGCCATCCCGACGCCACCGTCATTGGTGGCCGAGCTGCCGATGCCGGCGATGATCGATCTGGCCCCCGACTTCCTGGCCGCCTCGAGCAGCTGGCCGAAACCGTAGGTGGAAGTCTTGCGAGGGTCGCGCTTCGCAGGTGACACCAGGACGTACCCGCTGGCCGAAGCGAGCTCGATCACCGCAGTCTTGCCGCCGTCGATCAGGCCGTATGACGCCAGCACAGGATCTCCAAGGGGGCCCTCGACGTTCACCCACTCGTAAGTTCCGCCGTTGGCGGAGACGAGCGCCTCGACGGTGCCCTCACCGCCATCTGCGACCGGGATCTCCACTACATCGGCGTCGGGGTATACCTCACGCACGCCGCGGGCGATCGCCTTCGCCGCCTGTGTGGCGGACAGGCTGCCTTTGAAGGAGTTGGGCGCCACGATGATCTTCATCCCGGTCTTATTTCCGGATGACTAATAGACGGGGATCGTCCAGTCCTTGTATTTCGGGGTTTCCCCGCGAACGGCGCCGAAGTAGATGTTCTGGAGCTCCTGGGTGAACTCTCCGACCTTCCCGTTGCCGACGGTCCTGCGGTCGACCTCGATCACCGGCGCGACCTGGGCGCCTGTCCCACAGAGCAACAGTTCGTCGCAGGTGTACAGCTCTGTCCGGTCGATGCTCCTTTCGACGACCGGCAGACCCAGCTCGTCCTTGATCAGACCGATGATCAAGGTCCGCGTGATGCCCTCGAGGATGTCGTCCGTCACCGGTGGCGTGACGACGGCGCCGTCTTTGATCATGAATAGGTTCTCGGCCGAGCCCTCGGAAACGTGGCCGTCGACCGTGAGCACTATCGCCTCGTCGAAGCCGGCCTCGTTCGCCTCGGACTTGGCGAGCGCCGACTGCGCGTATGAGCCGGTGATCTTGGCGCGGGCCGGGAGCGATTGGTCGGGTACGCGCCGCCAGGTGCTGACCATACAGCGAAGGCCGCCCTCAATCTCGACGTAGTTCCCGAACGGAATCGCATAGATAAGGAAGCTGTGGTCGATGTTGTGGAGGCGGACGCCGATCTCTTCGCTGGACGTGAAGAGGAGAGGCCGAATGTAAACGTCCGACTTGAACTGGTTGCGGCGCAGGACCTCGAGAGTGATGTTGACCAGCTCCTCAGTGGAGTGAGGAAGCTTGAAGCGCATGACGTTCGCGGAACGGCGCATGCGGTCGAAGTGCGCGGGCCCTTCCAGGAGGAACAGCTGCTCCTTCTTTACATTCCAGTAAGCTCGGATGCCCTCGAACACGCCTGTGCCGTAATGGAGGGCGTGGGTCATTAGCCCGAGCTTGATGTCGTGGTAGCGGCCATACTGGCCGTCGTAGTAGACCCAGGTGTTGGGGTGGACCGCCGGCTTCTTCGGCGCAGCCTTTGATTTGGTCTCCACACTCATCTCAGCCTTAGTGTAAGTCGCCCCCGGTTGGGCCACATCCCACATCGTTTTGCCCCGCAGCCGGTGGTACATGCCCCATTTCTGTTATGAATCGGGGCGTGACGCTGTATGGCATCATCGCCGACCTCCGCCGCGAGCATCCAACGCCAGCTGCCATGCAGACCCTCGACATGGTGGTGGCGGAGTTGGGGCGCACCCGCGACAACCTCAAAGAGGCGGTCGAAGCCCTCAGCACCAAATCGCTTCCGCCTGGAGGCAAAGAGGTGCTGGACGAGCTCGTCGAGCGGGGTCGCCAGGGGGAGGTCTACGACCTCGACTATGGAGAGGACCCTTACGACCGGCCCCCAGCCGAGCCCCTCGACGAAGGCACCCTGGGCATCGGGATCCTCCTGGGCGTGACCTCGCTGGCCGGCATCTTGTTGGCCGCTCTGGCTGTGTACCTCGGGATCAACGCGATCATCCACACGAGTTAAGGGATAGCCGGGTGCCTGAGTTCTCGTTCGACGTCGTGTCCGAGTTCGACGCGATCGAGCTGACCAATGCACTCGACCAGGCGCGCCGCGAGGTCAGCACGCGCTTCGACTTCAAGGACACTGGCACCATCTACGAGCACACCGACCAGAAAATACTCATCGAGTCAGCGAGCGAGGACCGCGCCAAGGCAGCCCTCCAGGTGCTTCGTGAGAAGGCTGCACGCCGTCAGCTGTCGCCAAAGCTGTTCAAACCTGGCGATCCGAAGAGCGTTGGCAAGGGTCGCGGTCAGATCGAGGTCCAGCTCAACGCCGGCATCACCGACGACATCGCGCGCGACCTTCGCAAGAAGATTCAGAACGCGACGCCCAAGGTCCAGGTCCGGATTCAAGGCGACCAGCTGCGTGTCGTCAGCAAGGACAAGGACTCGTTGCAGCTGGTGATCAAGACTCTGCGCGAGGCGGAGGACATACCCGTCCCCCTGCAGTTCACCAACTACCGCTAAGAACCCGGAAAGTCCGGGCCTCGTAGGGCAACATAAGGGCAGTGCTCGTCATCCCTGCCATCGACATCCTCGGCGGCCGCTGCGTTCGTCTTGTGCGCGGCGACTATGCCAATCCGACCGTGTACTCGGATGATCCTGCTGATGTGGCCGCGAGCTTCGCCGAAGCGGGAGCAGAACGCATCCACGTCGTCGACCTTGACGGTGCGCGCGGCCTCGGCGACAACCACGCGGTGATCGAGACGATTGTCCGGCGCAAGGACGTGAAGGTGCAGGTGGCTGGCGGCGTGCGTAGCGAAGCCCAGCTCGACAAATTGATTTCCCTGGGAGCGCACGCAGTAGTGATGGGCACCGCAGCGGTCCGCGAGCCGAGGTTGCTCGAGCGTTGCGCAAGGAAGCACGCGGGCCAGGTCCTTGCGGCTCTGGACGTGCGTGACGATCAGCCGGCGGTTCACGGGTGGACAGAAAACGAGCCCTTGAAGATTGGGAGCCTGCTGGCTCGCTGGGACGCACTGCCACTGGCCGGCGTGATCTTCACGAGCATCGCGAGGGACGGAACCCTCGAAGGGCCCGACCTGAAGACGCTGAAGCGCGTGCGCGCGATGACCAGCCTGCCGATTCAATACTCGGGTGGGGTCGCCTCGATCGAGGAGGTGCATGCGGTAGCGGCGGCAGGGGCCGCGGCGGTGATCCTGGGCAAGGCCCTGTATGAAGGCCGCATCAAGCTGGCGGAGGCGCTGGCCCTTTGAGAAGGATTGCCCTTGTCGCCGCGGCGATGCTGGTCCTGGTGGCCTGCGGAGAGCGGGCTACCACGGACGACCAGGGCCTCCACAGTGACGTCGTCAACAACAGCAGTGGCGCCGAGGTGACATTCGACGCCACAGTGCTAAATGACCCGGTGCAGTCGGGAGGCCACGAGCGGTTCGAGGTCAAGACGACCACCGGCGAGACCCTGGAGGTCGATCACAACACCACGCTGGCGGCGTCCGTTCCTATCCACGCCGGCGACACGGTGGTGATCCACGGCCAGCTCTACATCGATCCAGGCCCGCACGTAGGCGTGCACTGCACGCATGCCGCCACGTCAAGCGGATGCCCTAACTCAGGGTGGATCCTGTTCGACAACAATTACTACGAATGAAGGCACGGGGGAGTCAGGCCTCCCCCGTGGAACCCCCACCCTCCACGCGATGACTGGCAGGCGTCTTGATGGTGCACGTCAGGTGGCGGCCGGAATGAATCCGGCCTACAGTGACGGCCGGAGTAAATCCGGCCTACTGGCCACGCCAGCATTGATTTAAGAGAAGAATTCTGGAATGGCCGGTAGCAGGAAGCCGAGACGATCGGTCGCGACGGCGGCAGCGTCTGCTTTTCGAAACTTGTTCGCGGGCGGCATGGGCCCGCTGGAGCGAGTGCGAACGATTGCGGCCAATATCGGTCGGCGTGGTGGTACGCGCCGGGCCGACTGCTGCGGGAATTACGGCGAGCCTGGTTGTTGAATGACGATGGACGAGGCCCGTGCGGCCGGACTGGTGAAGCCCCACGATCACAAACCCCACGACCACCACCACCACGACCATGGGTAGTAGCCGGGTCTAGCTCGGTTTCCTCGCCACCAACCACGAGGCTGCTTGGGCGACCGGGCGGATCACTATCTCGTCGATATCTAAAGCACGGGGGAAGCAGGCCTCCCCCGTGAAACCCCCACCACTCCTCGCCACGATTAGCGTCAAGGGAGCACGTTAGGTGACGGCCGGAGTAAATCCGGCCTATTAGCTACGCTTTTTACGCTTTGCGGGCCACCAACCACGAGGCCGCTTGTGCGACCGGTCGGATCACTATCTCGTCGATATCCACGTGCGGCGGGCGCGTGACTGCGAAGACTATGCAGTCGGCGATGTCCTCGGCCACCAACGGCTTCACACCCTGGTAGACGGCTTTCGCCGCCTTTCGATCGCCGCGAAAACGGACGGTGCTGAACTCCGTCTCGACCATCCCTGGCGCTATCTCGGTCACGCGGATCGGCTCGCCATTCAGCTCCAGGCGCAGAGTGCGTGACATCGCGCGCACCGCGTGCTTGCTTGCCGTGTAGCCAGCGCCACCTTTGTACGTCTCGAAGCCTGCGATCGAGCCCAGGTTGACGATGTGGCCGTGCTTCGCCTTGCGTAGAAGAGGCAGGCTCGCTCGCGTCATGCGCATCAGCCCGAGAACGTTGACCTCCCACATCGCGATCCAGTCCTCGTCACGGGCTTCCGCAATCTGATTGAGCCCGAGCGCCAACCCAGCGTTGTTGACCAGCACATCAATGCGCCCGAACTTTTTGGACACCTCGCCGACGAAAGCATCGATGCTCTTTTGGTCGGTCACATCGAGCGGCAGAGCCACCCCCAGGTCGCCGACGACGCGGCGCACGCGCGCCAATCGGCGGGCTCCGGCAACTATCTGATAGCCGCGCCGGCCCAAGGCCACGACCGTGGCAGCGCCGATGCCTGAGGAAGCCCCGGTGACGACAGCGACAGGCCTTGATCGAGTTGCGGCCAACCTCTCCCCCGTGGATGACGAGCGAAATGCTGTCAAAGCGTACGCTAGGACGCGATGCTGGACGTCGTGGTTGGCCTGGTCGTCGCCCTCCTGATCGTGGCCGGAATCCTCGTCATGCTCGGCCCGGCCACCGGCACGCTGATCAAGCGAGCGCGAGACCTCCGGCGCACGCGTGTCCCATCGGTATTCCAGGCCGCCACGCCGCGAGAAGTGATGCCGTCCGGCCTCAACCCCAAGACGCAGCGCGTGCTCGTCGCGGCGGCTCGGCTCGGCAACTGGCTGCGAGCGCGCGGGCAAGATGACCTGGCGCGCGAGCTGCGGAGCGCCGGCGGCAAGATCACCAGCAACGAGCCGGCAGGCCTGTATGCGATGCAGGTAGTGCTGCGCCGGTTGCGCACGCTCAACGTCGACGACAGGCCATCGCAGGAACGATTGAAGGGCCTGACGAACGAGCTGCGAATCGCAGTCCAGGACCGCTTCGAACAACTGGAGCTGCTGCCCTTCAAACGCCCCTGAGGCGGTCTTCGACCGCCTTATGAGAGAAGACCCAAATGGTCTTCTCTCATCGCCAGGCGCTTCGCGCGTGGCTGCTCTTAATCCGGCTATGGATGGGATTAACTGCGAATCGGTTTATCAAGACAACGCGTGGTAGTCGAAGAGGACAAAGTCATGGCCGGGGGGACCCCGGCCAACCCTGCCACGCCAGCAATCAAATTCGCTTTCGGCGCAGCACCTCCGGGTGCATCTCGGGCGGCAGCTCAACTCTTGAAGTGGTGATCAGGCAGAACTCGGGCGGCGGGCCCAGCACCATCATGCGGCGCCACAGGCTCGCCCCCGCAGCCTCAGTCCACGACGTCAGCGAGGCGTAGAAATCTTTGTATTGCATCCCTACCGGCTTGCCGAATCGCACCTCGAATCCCTCGTCCATCGAGGGCTTGCCGGTAGTAAGGCTGAGCAGCTTGCCCGTGCCATCTTTTGCCATCCGCGCCGCGGAGTCATGGGCAGGGCCCCGCGCTCCGCTGACCGCAGCCGCGTTCAGCACATCCATGGCCGACGAGCTTTCGAGCAGGTACCAGTCGCTGTAGCCGCCGCCGATGGCAAACGTCGCCGACTCGACGAAACCGCTCAGCGAAGACTTCGCCAGCTCCGCGTGAAAGTGGCGCAGCGAATCCTCATAAGCGGCGACGTCGACACCGCCGGCGGGTCGGTGAGAGAAAACGTAGGCCAGCAAGAGCCCTAAGTGGTGGCCCCGGGGATCCCGACCGGATCTTTGGCGCCCATGCGGTCCGATACGGACGTTAGAGGGCCCGTCCCGCCGTCGCTGCCCCCGCGCACCACGAGCGCGGGGACCCCAAAAGGAATTGCGCTCCTAGTCGGTCCACCCCATCCTCTGGGGTCCCCATGGCGAAGCCATGGGAGGGACCCCTGGATCACCAAATCTCTCGGCCGGGCCCCCGGGTCCACCACTATTTCGCCTTCGGCCCCTTGCCCGACTCGATGTACTTCTTGAGCGCGGCCATATTGGCGCGGACTCCCTCCGCGTACTTGCCGGCGAGCAGGCCCCCGGCAAACCGAAGCATTCCGCCGAGCTCGTAGTCCATCTCGTACACGACGTGCGTGCCCGCCTTGGTCTCGGAATACGTGTAAGACCAGGTCCCCTTCAAAGGCCCGCGGATGAACTTGCCGGCGCACCGCTTCGACTTGACCCAGGTCGTCTGCTCGACCTCAACGGTCTCTTTGATCCCGCCGGGCAGGTTGAGGTGGTAGCGATACTGCGTCCCTTTGCCGGGGGGCTTGCGGTCTAGCTGTTCGACCTTGGCCACCTCTTTGGACCATTTCGGAACGTTGGGAACGTCCTCCTGCACCACCGCCCAAACGCGAGCGGCGGGTGCGTCGATATCCACTGTCTCGCGGAGCTTGGTCATCCTGCGATCATCAACTTTAGTGCCCGAGCCTCGAGGAGTCCCCGGACAGCCGGCGCCACGCCGGATGCTGGGAGCCCTCCGGCATCGCAACTACCGCCTCTTTCTGACCGGGCAGATCATCTCGACGATCGGGACCTGGATGCAGAGCGTGGCGATGCCATGGCTCGCGCTTCAGCTGACCCATAACCCCCTTCTGGTCGGACTTGTGCTGGCGGCGCAGTTCATGCCGGTCTTGCTGGGCAGCCAGTTCGGCGGGTTTGTCGCCGATAGATATCGAAAGCGCACGGTGCTGCTGGTCACGCAGACGCTCTTCACGGTCCCGAGCTTTGCGTTGTTCCTGCTCAGCTCCACGGGCCGGGCCCAGTTCTGGATAATCGTGGTCGCTGCGATTGCGACGGGCACCATCAACCTGTTCGACGTCCCCTCGCGTCAGTCGTTCGTCATCGAGATGGTGGGCCGGCAGGACCTGATGAACGCAATCGCGCTCAACTCGTCGGTCTTCAACCTCGCCGCTGTCGTAGGCCCCGCAGTCGCGGGCCTGCTCATCGCGGCGGTCGGCGTGCCTATCTGCTTCCTTGCGAACTCTGTGAGCTACCTCGCGGCGATAGTCGCGTTGCTGCTGATGCGCGACCTGCCGGCAGTCGTGCGACACGGGCCCGACCAGCGGTTCTTCGCGCACATCGTGGAGGGCGCGTCGTATGCGCGACACCAACCTGTGGTCGGAATGCTCCTGGTCGCCGTCGCCGTCTTCTCGCTCTTTGCGATGAATCGCTTGACCCTGATCCCGTTCTTCGCCGACCAGGTTCTCGATGTCGGAGCGAGAGGCTTCGGCTTCCTCCTCGGCTCGATGGGCCTGGGCGCTCTGGTCGGCGCGCTGACGCTGGCGGTGAGTCCAGGAGCGAGCGATCCGCGACGTCAGTTTTGGATGGCGATGATCTGGGTCGCCGCCCTGCTCGCATTCTCGATCTCGAGGGTCTTCCTTATATCGCTGGTGACTCTGTTCATCGCCGGCTACTGCCAGATCTCATTCGTGGCAACTGCCAACAATCGCATCCAGACGATCACACCCGACCACCTGCGCGGCAGGGTGATGGCGCTCTATGCCCAAGCGCTCATCGGGGTCGGCCCGATCGGGAGCATGCAGGCCGGCGCGCTTGCGACCCTGTTCGGCGCTCCGTGGGCGATGGCCATCGGCGCAGTGGTGGCCGGCAGCGTCATCCTGGCGATCCGCATCACGCGACCGTATGTCTTCGCGCCGCCGAATCTAGATGGAGGTACCTAGTCTCGCGGTAGGTAGCGCGGGAGCTCTGCAAGGGAACCCAGGTGGCGCCGCTCGAGGTAGGCGGCGATGCCGTCGCGAATCTCGGCGATCGCCTGCGGGTTGACGAACGTTGCAGTGCCGACCTGGACCGCGGAGCAGCCGGCGACCAGGAACTCGAGGGCATCGTCCGCGCTCATCACCCCACCGATCCCGATCACCGGGATCTGCACCGCGCGGGCCGCCTGATGGGCAAGATGAACGGCGAGCGGGCGGATCGCGGGGCCTGAGAGGCCGCCCGTGCGGAAGCTCAGCCTTGGCTTGTGGGCGTTGAGGTCGATCGACATGCCGACGAAAGTGTTGACCGCGCACAAAGCGTCGGCGCCCGCACCCTCTACCGCACGCGCGATCACGCCGATGTCGGTGACCATCGGGGTGAGCTTCACCCACACCGGCAGTTTCGTCCGCTTCCGCACCGCCTCGGTCACAGCGGCGGCGGCGCGCGGGTCGTTGCCGAAGTACAGGCCGCCCTGCTCCACGTTGGGGCATGAGATGTTGATCTCGAACCCTGCGACTCCTGGGACGCCGTCGAGCCGCGCCGTCAGCTCACCGTATTCGGACACCGACTCGCCGTTGATGTTGACCAGGACCGGGAAATCCCACGAGGCCCATTGCGGCGCGTAGTCGCGAATCAGCGCATCGACTCCAGGACCCTGAAGGCCGATGGCGTTGAGCATCCCCGAAGGCGTCTCGACGATTCGAGGCGGCGGCGTGCCGGGGCGCGCGCGCAGAAAGATTCCTTTCGACACCATGCCGCCAAGCGCTTGCCGATCGAGCAGCGGCACCTCTGTGCCATAGCCGAAAGCGCCCGAGGCCGCCAGCACGGGGCTGCGCAGCCGCATCCCGCCTACCGCAACGCCCATATCAACAGTCATGCGCTGATTGCGTAAGGCAGGTGGGATGGGAGCGCCGCCCAGTCGACGTCGGCGGCTCGATAGACCGGGCCCTCTTTGCATGCGCGGTCGTACCCGCCGCGAGTCAGGGGGACGGCGCAGCCGAGGCAGACGCCGGTGCCGCATCCCATGTACGTCTCGACCGCGACGAGCGCTTGCGGCCAGCGGGCAGCGACTGCGGCCAGCATGCGATTCGGCCCGCACGCCAGGACGACGTCCCCATCCGGGGCGGCGGCGACCGCGGTCCCGGTGATGCCACGTGATCCGTCATCGGTGGCCCAGATCACCTCGTCGCCCTCCGACTCCGAGCAGAGCTCCTGGCTGCTGCGAGCGCCGTGCACCCAAGTCACGCGAATGCCTAGCGCGCTCGCCTCTTTGGCCGCGAGCGGCATGGGGGCGACGCCAAGCCCACCGCTCACCAGCACGGCGCTGCGTGGGCCGGCGACGAGGTCGAAGCCGTGTCCCAGCGGACCGAGGCAGCTGATAACTTCGCCAGGTCGCATCGCAATGAGCTGCGAGGTCCCTTTACCCACCGCTTTGAGCACGATCTCGATGCGCTCACCCTGCACCCGATAAACGGAGAAGGGCCGCCGCAGAAAAACTCCGGCCCAGCCGAGGTTGACGAACTGGCCGGCGCGGACCGTCGCCGCAATCTCGGGCGCCTCCATCGAGATGGCAAACATCCCGCGCGCCACCTCGCGGACTGCAGTGATCGGTGCGTTAAGCAGGAACACCTTGCCGCCACTCCACGATCGTCCGCACCTCCAGCGAAGGCCCTCCGCCCTCGCCGCCTTGTGGTGCACCCGCCTCGGATTCGACGAGCGCGACAGCCGTGTCGAGCGAGGTGAGGCATGGAATTCGCCGCTCGACTGCGGCGCGCCGGATCTCGAATCCATCTTTGAACACCGGGCCACCGGCCTCGGCGGAGTCCGTGTAGATGTTCGACATCGTGTTGATCACGAGGTCCACCTCTCCGTTCGTGATGACGTCGAGCACCGTCGGACCAGTGCCACCGATCTTGGCCACGACCTGGGGCGAAAAGCCGGCGTGTTGCAAGGCCTTCGCCGTGCCCTCGGTCGCCACCAGCCGGCATCCCATCTCGACCAGGCGAGAGACGATGGGAAAGATCTCGGGTTTGTCGACGTCGGCGATCGTGAGCAGCACCGCGCCGCCACGCTTGACGTGAACTCCAGATGCGGCGAACGCTTTGCGAAGAGCCTCGCTCAACGTGCGGCCGATACCGATCGCCTCGCCCGTCGACTTCATCTCCGGCCCGAGATATGAATCCACCGCAGGCAGCTTGTTCATCGAGAACACGGGCGCTTTGACCGCGACCAGGTCGCGCGGCGGCACCAACCCGGTTGCCCAACCCATGTCTGAGAGCTTCTGGCCGAGCATCACCTTCGTCGCCATGTCAACCATTGGGACACCGGTCACCTTGGAAAGGAAGGGGACCGTGCGCGACGCACGTGGATTGACCTCGAGGACGTGGACCTTGCCTCGATGCACCACGTACTGCACGTTGACCAGGCCTCGCAGCCGCAAGTGGCGCGCGATCCGGATTGTGTAGTCGATCACGTCATCAAGCTCGGACTGCTCGAGGCCCGAGGCGGGATAGACCGCGTAGGAGTCACCCGAGTGCACGCCCGCCCGCTCTACATGCTCCATCACGCCGGGGATGACCACTGTCTCGCCATCCGTGACGGCATCCACCTCGACCTCGTCGCCCTGCAGGTACTTGTCGACCAGGACGGTTCCTCGCGGCATGGCGCCGATCGCCCAGACCATGTAACGCTGCAGCTCGCGGCGGTCGTGGACGATCTCCATCGCCCTCCCGCCGAGCACGTAAGACGGCCGCACGAGCACCGGGTAGCCGGCTCGGTCCGCGATGCCGATTGCCTCTTCGACAGTGGTGGTCGTGCCGCCGACCGGCTGTGGAATTCCAATCGCATCGAGCGCCGCGGCGAAGGCCCTGCGATCCTCCGCGAGGTCGATCGCCTCCACTGCGGACCCGAAGATGGCGAGTCCCCGTTCCTCCAGCGGCAGCGCCAGGTTGATGGCGGTCTGGCCGCCGAACTGGACCAGCGCGCCATCGACGCGCTCCGCCTCGGCGACCTGGGCGGCGCCATCGAGGTCGAGCGGCTCAAAGTAGAGGCGGTCGGACGTGTCGAAGTCCGTCGACACCGTCTCGGGGTTGGAGTTGGCCAGCACCGCTCGCACGCCCGCTCTGCGCAGCGACCATGCCGCGTGGACCGAGCAATAGTCAAACTCGATGCCCTGGCCGATTCGGATGGGGCCGGACCCAATGACCAGTGCCGTATGCGAATCGACCGGGAAGCTTTCGGTCTCGTCTTCCCAACAGGAGTAGTAGTAAGGCGTGGCCGCCTCAAACTCGGCCGCGCAGGTGTCTACCAGCTTGTACGTCGGCTTCGACCTTTCGACTGCTTCGCCGCGCAGCGCGCCGATCATCGAGTCGGAGAACCCGGCGCGCCTCAGCTCGCGCACGTCTCCCTCCCTCTCGAGCCGGACGATGTTCGCCAGCCGATCGATGAACCACTTATCGATGCCGCTGCGCCGCGCCAACTCAGCCGCCTCGTCACCTTCGCGCAGCGCGTGCAGCAGGGCAAACAACCGGCGGTCGTTGGGTTGTTCGATGAGGTCGGCACGCTCCAGCTCAGAGACTGATGGCGGCTTCTGCTCGAGCGACCGCATCGCCTTGGTCAGTGCCGCCTCGAAAGTCCTTTCGATCGCCATGACCTCTCCGGTGGAAGCCATCTGCGTGCCGAGGCGCCGGTCGCCGGCTGGAAACTTGTCAAACGGCCAGCGTGGAATCTTGACCACGCAGTAGTCGAGCGCGGGCTCGAACGCCGCAAACGTTCGGCCTGTGACCTCGTTTCGAATCTCTTCGAGACGGCGGCCGACTGCCACCTTAGCAGCGACCCGCGCGATCGGATACCCGGTCGCCTTTGAGGCGAGCGCTGACGAGCGGCTCACGCGAGGGTTGACCTCGATGACGTAGTACGCGGAGCTCTTTGGATCAAGCGCGAACTGCACGTTGCAACCACCCTCGATGCCCAGGGCGCGAATGATCCGGATCGCCGACGACCGCAACATCTGATGGTCGCGGTCAGAAAGCGTTTGCGCCGGGGCCACCACTATCGAGTCTCCCGTGTGAACCCCCATCGGGTCCAGGTTCTCCATGTTGCAGACGGTGATGCAGGTGTCAGCAGCGTCGCGCATGACCTCGTACTCGATCTCTTTCCATCCCCACAGCGAGCGCTCCACGAGCACCTGGTGGATGGGCGAGGCGGCGAGCCCTCGCTGCGCGATCGCCTTCAGCTCGTCTGTGTTGGTCACGAAGCCGCCGCCCGTCCCGCCGAGCGTGTAGGCGGGCCTGATGACCAACGGCAGGCCGGCCTGCGCGGCAAACTCGTCGACCTCTGCCAGGGATTCGCACACCCTCGACGTCGGCACCGGCTCGCCGATGCTCTCGAGCATCTCCTTGAACGCCTGGCGATCCTCGGCGTTCCGGATGGTCTCGAGGCTCGCCCCGAGGAGCCGGACCTGGTAGCGCTCCAGCACTCCCGCCTTGGCGAGGTCGGTCGCGAGGTTCAGGCCGGTCTGGCCGCCGAGCGTCGGCAGCAGCGCGTCGGGACGCTCACGCGCAATGACTCTCTCCACCGCCTCGACGGTCAGCGGCTCGAGGTAGACACGGTCGGCGACCTCTTCGTCGGTCATGATCGTCGCGGGGTTGGAGTTGACGAGGACTGTGACGATGCCTTCCTCGCGGAGCGCCTTGCACGCCTGCGTTCCTGCGTAGTCGAACTCGGCAGCCTGGCCGATGATGATCGGTCCGGAGCCGAGGATGAGCACCTTCTTCGGCTTCGGCGGCTGGGCCGCGCCGCCGACAGCCCTCAGCACCGGCCTGCGCTCGCGAACCATGTCCAGGAACCGGTCGTAGAGGTGCTGGTTGTCCTGCGGTCCAGGGCAGCCCTCCGGGTGGTACTGGACGCTGAAGGCGGGCAGCGTTCTGTGCGCGAGCCCCTCAACCGAGCCGTCGTTCAGGTTGCGCTGGGTCACGACGAGGTCGCCGGCGGGAATGGAGGCCGCGTCCACCTGGAACTCGTGGTTCTGGCTCGTGATGTGAACCAGGCCAGTCTCCAGGTCCTTGACCGGATGGTTGGCTCCGTGATGCCCGAAAGGCAGGCGCGAAGTGGTGGCGCCTGCGGCCATGCCGAGGATCTGGTGGCCGAGGCAGATGCCGAACAGCGGAATCCGGCCGAGAGCCTGGCGTGCGAGCTCAACTGGCCCGGCCAGCACGGCGGGGTCGCCAGGTCCATTTGAAAGGACGAGACCGTCCGCCCCACTCGCCTCGATGTCGGACCAACTCGCGGTGTGAGGCAGCACGATGACGCGGCATCCGCGCTCACGCAACGACCGGAGGATGTTGCTCTTGACGCCGTAGTCGACGACCGCGACCGACAGGCCCGCGCCGTCCGTCAGGCGTCGAGGCTTGAGCTCGGCGGGCAGCGGATCGAGCCACTCCGCTCGCGTGGTGCGGGACGTCTCCGCCACGAGGTCCTGCTCCGACAGCGGGGTCACGCGGCGCGCCGCCACCGCAAGCTCTGCCAGTCGCGCCTGGTTTGGCGTCTCGGCCTCGTGGGTGAGAACTGCGCGCTGCGTTCCGTGCGTGCGCAGGTGGCGCGTGAGGGCTCGGGTGTCGATCTCGGTTATCGCAGGCACGCGCCAGCGCCGCAGGTACTCGTCCAGCGAAGCCTCGCTTGAATGGTGGCTCGGCTGGGGACATGCCCAGCGCACGATCATCGCGCGCGCCCATGGCCGCGATGACTCTGCGTCCGCATCGCGAACGCCGTAGTTGCCTTGCAGCGGATACGTCATGCACAGCATCTGGCCGGCATACGACGGATCGGTCAGGACCTCCTGGTATCCGGTCATCGCCGTGTTGAAAACGACCTCTCCCTCGCCGGCGACATCCGCACCGAGCGCCGTGCCGACGAATGCTCGACCGTCCTCGAGCACGAGGGCGGCGAACCTCTTCGATGAACCGTTCGCGCTAGCCGGCAACGATTACCGCCTGGTCGATCCCGTCCTCTTCTTCGACCAGGACCTCGATCCGCTCGGTGTCCGAGGTCGGCACGTTCTTGCCGATGTAGTCGGGCCGGATGGGCAGCTCGCGGTGCCCGCGGTCGATCAGCACTGCCAGCTGGATCGCGCGGGGACGCCCGAAGTCCATAAGCGCATCCATTGCGGCGCGCGCGGTGCGTCCGTGGTGGATGACGTCGTCGACGAGGACGACCACCTTGCCGTCGATTTCTGGGATGCGCGACGTCGCTCGATGCGACGGTTGACGGAGGTGGCTGTCGTCGCGATGCTTGCTGGTGTCCAGCACGCCGACGGCGACCGGCGCGCCTTCGAGGCCGGCCAGCTTGACGGCGAGGCGGCGCGCCAGGTGGTCGCCCTTCGAGAAGACGCCGACGAGGACGAGGCCATCGATCCCACGGTTGCGTTCCGCGATCTCGTGAGCGATTCGCGAAAGCGATCGCCTGATCTGATCGGCGTCCATCACCGTCGCTTTCAGTCGCTTTTCGGTGATGCTCATGACAGCAAAATGTTCAGCAAGGCCATCCGGATGTGAAGGCCGTTGTGGGCCTGCCGGAAGTAGGCGGCGCGAGGGTCGGCGTCAACCTCGGGGGCGATCTCGTCGACGCGTGGCAGGGGGTGCATCACGATTGCGTACTTCCTCATCAATCCCAGTGATCGGATGTCGATCCTGTAGATGCCCTTCAGGGCGAGGTATGCCTTCTGGTCGGTGAATCGCTCCTTCTGGATGCGTGTCTGGTAGACGACGTCCACCTCTGGCAGCACGGCGTCGAGGTCCTCGGTCTCGATCCACGGGACGTTGTTCTCAGTGAGGAGTGCCTTCAGGTCCTCGCGCATCGCCACCTGGGGCGGCGCCACAAACCACACCCGGATGTCTTTGAACTTGCTGAGCAGGTACGTGAGGGAGCGCACCGTTCGGCCGTTGGCAAGGTCGCCGACCATCGCGACCCTTATGCCGTCGATGCGTCCGAGCTCCTGCCGGATCGTGTAGAGATCGAGCAGCGCCTGGGTCGGGTGTTGACCCGGGCCGTCGCCTGCGTTGATGATTGGGACGGAGCTGACACCCGCCGCGCGCTTGGCCGCACCCTCCTCGTTGTGGCGCAAGACGATCACGTCGGAGTAGCCGCTGACGATGCGAATCGTGTCTTCCAGAGTCTCGCCCTTAGCGGTGGATGAGAACTCTCGCGCGTTGTCGGTGCCCATCGTCGAGCCGCCGAGGCGCAGCATCGCGGCTTCGAAGGAGAGCCGCGTTCGAGTTGAGGGTTCGTAGAAGAGCGCTGCCATCACCCGGCCGTTGAGGCGGCCGGAGTAGCGATGCGGCTCGCTCTTGATGTCGTCGGTCAGCGCGAAGAGCTCGTCGAGCAAGGACCGGGAGAACTGCTGGCTCTCGATCACGTGCTTCAGGCGAGAACCGACCGCCATAAAAAAGTCTCCTTCCCGGCCTCTCTGGGACCGGACTTAAAGGAACCCGGCGCGACTGCGCCGCCTTCGGCATTTTACAGGCCCTCGGCTTCTCGCGTCGGGGGAAATCGGTACCTTAGCTAGGTGAACAAGAGGCCCGGGCAAATAAAGGTGACCGTGGAAACGGGTTTCTGCTCCTTCTGCGACAGGACGAGGAACCTGCGCCGCGAGGAGCGGCAGCTGGGCGCGCTCGTCCGGACTGTCACCTCTTGCGAGAGCTGTCACCGCGTGCTATCCAGCACCATCGGGGTGGCCGAACCCGATGCAGCGACCGAAACCAAATCATCGCCCGCTGCTGCAAAACCCGAACCGGCGACCGCGACGGCGCCTCGCAAGAGCGACGCCGCGCCGAAACCCAAAGCTGCGGCCAAGCCAAAGGCTGCCGCGAAACCGAAGACACGAGCGACCCGAAGCCGACCCAGCAAGTGACCCAGGCGGCGGTCGCGGTCGAGCGCCTCGAGAAGACGCTCGGAGCCAACAAGGTGCTGCGCGGCATCTCCTTCGAGGCCCAGCCTGGCGAGATCTTCGGGCTGCTCGGCCCGAATGGCGCGGGCAAAACCACCACCCTGCGCATCATCTGCACCCTGCTGTCGCCTGATGCGGGCAATGTCTCGGTGCTCGGCTTCGACACACGAACCGCACCAGCCGAAGTGAGGCGCCGCATCGGAGTCGTCACCGCCGACATCGGCGTCTATCCGCGACTGTCTGCTCGCGAGAACGTCGAGTACTTCGCGAGGCTCTGCGGCCTGGAGGGTGGCGAGCTGGCGCGCCGGGTTGATGGCGTCATGGAGCGCCTGGACATGGGCTCGTTTGCGAAGCAGCGCGCCGAGAGCCTTTCGTCGGGGCAGAAACAGAAAGTTGCGATCGCCCGGGCCATAGTCCACGACCCAGAGGTGTTGATGTTCGACGAACCCACCTCGAACCTCGACGTGCTCGCTTCAAAAGAAGTGCGCGAGTTCATGGTCGAGGCGAAGGGCCGCGGCAAGTGCGTCATCTTCTCCACCCACGTGATGCACGACGCGGAGCGCCTTTGCGATCGCGTCACGATCGTCCACAACGGCGAGGTCGTTGGCAGCGGGTCGGTGTCCGAGGTGCGCGCCGGGCGCCGTGACCTCGAAGATGCATTCCTCGAGCTGGTCGAGGCCTAAGTGTCCCGCACCCAAGGCTCAACCGAAATGCCAGGGGCAGCGCTGCGCGGTGCCCGAGGCACCCTGCGGGTTCATCCGGCTAGGCGCCCGATCTCTGCGTTGACGGCTCCGCTACTCGCTTACAGGTCTATCGACATGCGCGCT
>DATCPW010000328.1:0-14025 GCA_036569865.1 Candidatus Dormiibacterota bacterium | reverse complement strand
GGGGTGTCCTCCGGGGGCGGCACATACGACGTCTGCGCAGGGGGCACCGGTGCCGGCACGGCCGCGGCGGCCTCGCTCTGTGGAAGGAATGGGGTGATCGGCGGCATCTCGCGACCGCCCGCGCGCGTCGCCAGCTCAGCCTGCGAGGCGGTCATCCGGTCGGGCGACAGCAGCGCTGCCGCCATCTCTCGGAGCGCGCCCTGGGCGCGGTCCGCAGCGGGGCCCATGGCGCCGCTGGCCATCGATCGCATGGTCACCACCAGGCCTGGCGGAATGCTTGGCGGCGCGGGCGCCCCAGCCGGGTCGACCCCGAAGGCCGCGCAGATTGCCATTCCGCTCGAGCGGACATCGGCTCGCAGGTCGCTTTGCGACGGAGCACCCCGCACGGCGCCGGCCGGGTGACCGGCGAGCCTCACCTCGCCATTCCCGGTGACGCGGACGGAGGCGGCGCCAAACCCGCCCATCGCGATGCCGGCCTCGTGGAGGGCGGCAACTCCAGAGAGCAGCGAGGCGCCGAGCGCGGCTGCCGCGGGTGGCGTCAGCGGTCCGCGAGACAGAATCGTACCGAGCGGCACGCCCTCGTTGGGCTCGACGGCGACCCACAGCCCGTTGGGATCGGTGCCCCACGCCAGGACCGGCGAAAGGGCAGGGTGTCGGTGCTCGAATAGCCTCTGGACACGTGGCACGGCTCCCGCCGCCTCGGCCGCAGGCACCGGAATCTCGTGCACGACCACGGACTTTCCGTTCTTGAGCACAGCCTTCCAACCCTGGCCCACACCAGGGTCCACGAGCTCGATCAGCCTCGGTTTGGGCTCACTCTCGGGCATATGTGGGGCCATGGTAACCTTGCCGGACGTGGCATATGTGATCGTTCAGCCGTGTGTCGGCGTCAAAGACGCCTCGTGCGTAGAGGTGTGTCCGGTGGATTGCATTCACACCGATGACGCTGCAACGATGTATTACATCGACCCCGACGAGTGCATCGACTGCGGTGCTTGCGTCGACCCCTGCCCCGTCGACGCCATCTTCCCCGAGGATGAAGTTCCCGAGCAGTGGCGCGACTTCATCAAGATCAACGCCGACTATTTCAAGAAGTAGCAGAACCCGCGTCAGTGGCTAGACACGCAGTTACCCTCATCCCGGGGGACGGCGTCGGACCCGAGATCTGCGATGCCTCAGTGCGCGTCATCGAAGCCACCGGAGTCGCAATCGAATGGGACGTCCACCAGGCAGGTGAGAACGTCATCAAGGAGTTCGGAACGCCGCTTCCGGACCACGTGCTGGCCTCCATCCGCAAGAACAAGGTCGCGCTGAAGGGCCCGATCTCGACGCCCATCGGCAGCGGCTTTCGAAGCGTAAACGTCGCGCTGCGCCAGGCGCTGGACCTGTACGCGCTGGTGCGCCCGATCAAGGCTTACAGGGGCGCTCGCAACCTGCGCGACGACCTCGACTTCGTGATCGTGCGCGAGAACACAGAGGACATCTACGCCGGCATCGAGTTCGAGCTGGGGACTCCTGACTGCGACAACCTGATCAAGGAGATCTCGACGCTGTCTAAAAAGGCGATCAAGCCGGACAGTGGCCTCTCCATCAAACCGATATCAGTCAGCGGTTCGGAACGAATCGTGGAGTTCGCCTTCGACTACGCGCGCAAGAATGGGCGGCGCAAGGTGACCGCCGTGCACAAAGCGAACATCTTGAAGCACACAGACGGCCTCTTCCTCGCTGTGGCGCGCAGGGTCGCTGAGAAAAATCCCGACATCGAGTTCGAGGACCGGATAGTCGACAACATGTGTATGCAGCTGGTGCTGCGGCCCAAGGAATACGACGTCCTGTGCTGCTTGAACCTGTACGGCGACATCATCTCCGACCTCGGCGCCGGCATGATCGGCGGTCTGGGCCTGGCGCCGGGCGCCAACATCGGCACCAACGGGGCGGTGTTCGAGGCCACGCACGGCAGCGCGCCCAAATACGCGGGCCAGAACAAGGTCAACCCGATGGCGGTGATGCTTTCGGGCGTCCTCATGCTGCGCCACCTCGAGGAGCTGGAGGCGGCCGATGCGCTCGAAGGCGCCATTGCCGCGGTGATCGCCGATGGCCGGAACGTCACGTATGACTTGAAGGAGCGTCGCGACGATACCTCGTCTGTGGGCACGAGCCAGGTGGCCGATGCCGTTATCGCGCAACTGAAAGCAGGGGCTTGAGAGCACTCAGCCCAGACGTAGTGCGGCTGCGGCGTCTCTGGGATGAGCACATCCACAAACCCTTTCCCGCCGGGACGGGCAGCGATCCTCGCGTGCAAGAGGTCGCCCTCTATTCGTCGTGGCTGGGGAGCATGGTGGAGGTGGCGCTGCGCCGAGGTACCCTGGACGCCGAGCACGCCCAGATGCTGAAAGTGCGCCGCGCAGAGGGCAATCAGGGACTGTTCCGCGCGAGCGGGGAGCTGGGCGAGCCGGTGCGCTCATACGTAGCGCGATTGATCTCGATCGAGGACATCCTGTCAGGGTTGCCCGTGAAGTGACCAACCGGGCTGGCGTTGTGGCGGCACTGTTCCTGGCGAGTGCGTGCACCAATGGAGCCCCGGTGGTCGCCACGCCGACCATCTCACCAGTCGCTGCCCTGGTCGCGGCACCGGATGGCGGAGACCAGCCATCGTTCGCGGTCCGCACCGGAAGGCCGCCGGCGCTGAGCCTGCAAGAGCTGTTTCACCCCACGTATAACGTGCCGGCGAATCCCGATGAGATCAGGACGCTGCTGGTGACGGGTGATGTCATCCCGGCCCGTGGAGTGAACTACTACCAGACCGTCCGCCACGACTATCTCTGGCCTTTTCGACCGACCGCCGCATACACCAAGAAGGCCGACATCACGTACATCAACCTCGAAGCTCCGCTGTTCGCAGGTTGTCCCGTGAGCCCGGCCGAGAGCTTCACCTTCTGTGGTGATGCGCGAACCGTCAACGGCCTCACATACATGGGGGCTGATGTCGTCAACCTCGCGAACAACCATCTGAGCAACTACGGCGCGCAGGGGATCACCGCCACCGATCTTCTGCTCCACCAGCACGGCATGCAGACGTCGGGGTTGGGGCCGGTGGCGGTGATCAACGTGCGCGGCCTCAAGTTCGGCTTCATCGGATTCAACGGCGTTGGCCTGGCGATCGACAGGACCGCGCTCAAAGCAGGCATCACACGCGCGCGCCAGCTCGCTGACGTGGTGGTCGTGCAGTTTCACTGGGGCAAGGAGTACGAGCGCCAGCCCAAGGCGGACCCTGGGGTGCCGACGCCCGACGATCCTGTGACCATCGCTCACCTCTCGATTGATTGGGGCGCGGACATCGTGATCGGCAACCATCCGCACTGGTACCAGGGGGTCGAGGTCTACCACGGAAAGCTCATCACCTACGCGCATGGAAACTTCGTCTTCGACCAGATGTGGTCCGAGCAGACGAGAGAGGGTGTGATCGGCACCTACACGTTCTTGGGAACCAAGCTGGTGGCGGCGAAGTGGGTGGCCGTTCGCAGCTACGACTACGGGCAGCCGGAGTTCATGAACGCGAAGGACAATGCGATCGCCCTCACCACGATGGAGGCGGCGAGCGACCAGCTGGCGCTGCGCCTCAAGGAACCGACAACGCTCCCAATCCCAGCGCTACCAAAAGCGCCGGTGTGCTACCCACTACACGCCCCACCCCCGTACGGACCGGGAGGCGGAGGCGTGGGCCCGTGCGGCCCGGCGTAAGTTGATGGGAACCAGCCATTCGGGCACAAATGGTCGCCTTCTGGGAATTTAGAGCGCCATTAGGGCCCATTTGGTCGGGTCCGGGCCGGAAGGTCAGCCGGGCCCGCGTGAGCGCTAGCCGTTAGAATTTCGCCAACTTATCCAGGGGGTTCCCAACGTCGCAGCCTACGTTCCACTAAGCGGTAACCCACGGACGCGCGGTCGCCAGCGCCGGCGCCGCGACCGGTTCGTCTTCTTTCTCGCGATCGTTCTGGTCGCCGCCGCGGCACTGACCAGCAGCTTTCTCGCGGCCAAGCGCCCAACGATAACTCCCACGCGGTTCGATACGAGCCGCATTGCTGCTCCCGTCCCCACCGACTTCGACCACTTCGACTTTTCAAATCTCTGGCTGGCCACCAGTCCGCAACCGTACCTTCCGATACACGGTCAGGCTGCCTACCTCGTCGACCTCGACACACGAATCGTGCTGTGGCAGCGCGATGCCGAGACATCGCGCGCTCCCGCGAGCCTGACGAAGCTCATCACCGCGATGGTTGCGGTCGACGATTCCGCGTCGCTGGACCAGGTGGTGCAGGTCGCGAAGGCGGCGACCCAGATCTCACCCAGCGTCATGGGCCTGTCGCCGGGTGAGCGCCTGACGGTGAGGCAGCTGCTCGACGGACTGTTCCTCGACTCGGGCAATGACGCTGCGGAAGCGCTCGCTCGAGGAATTGTGCCGCGCGACAGGTTCATCAGGCAGATGAATCAGAAAGCGTTGAGCATTGGGCTTACCGCCAGCCATTTCGTCAATCCCAGCGGGCTCGACGCCGCCGGGCACGGCATGTCGGCTCACGACCTCGTACACGTTGCCGCTTACCTGGAGAAGTACTACCCGGAGCTGGCGGCGATCGCGGCGACGAGGGAGATATCCATCCCCGCGTCGAGCACGCACAAGGCGTTCTACCCGCGCAACCTCAACGGCCTGCTGTGGACGTACGCCGGCGCCACCGGCCTCAAGACCGGTCTCACCGACAACGCGGGCGGATGCATGCTGGCGACCGCCACCCGCGGTGGGAGGCACCTGGTCGCCGTCGTCCTCAACGCCACCGGCTTTTCAGCCTCGGACGCCACGATGCTGCTGAACTACGGGTTCGGCATTCATCCACGCCTGGCGTTGTGGCCGGTCCCGATCGCGACCCCATAAAACCCTAGACTCCCTGTCGTGGTTCGCCTCAAAGGACTCA
Source organism: Candidatus Dormiibacterota bacterium (assembly GCA_036569865.1). Taxonomy (GTDB): domain Bacteria; phylum Chloroflexota; class Dormibacteria; order Dormibacterales; family Dormibacteraceae; genus Palsa-872. The sequence continues at coordinate 9,061 of DATCPW010000328.1, read as the reverse complement.
GCGCGCTCGAGGTCTTGGATTCGCGCGGCAATCCGACGATTTCCGTGACGGCGTACACAGAGACGGGAAGCGGCACGGCGATAGTGCCGTCAGGAGCGTCGACTGGAAAGCACGAGGCGGTCGAGCTGCGCGACGGCGATCCCACCCGCTACGGCGGCAAAGGCGTTCAGAAGGCGGTCTGGAACGTCGAGAACGAGATCGCCGAAAAAGTCATCGGGATGGACATCTCGGACCAGGCTTCTCTCGACTCCGTGCTTCTCGCGCTCGATGGCACCCGCGACAAGTCGCGCCTAGGTGCCAACGCGATCCTCGGTGTTTCTCTGGCCGCCGCCCGCGCCGCAGCAGATGCGATGGAGACGCCTCTGTACCGGTATCTGGGAGGCGCCCAGGCCCACCTCCTACCGCTGCCGATGGCCAACATCCTCAACGGGGGCGCGCACGCAGACACCTCAGTCGACCTACAGGAGTTCATGGTCTGCCCAGTTGGAGCGCCGTCGTTCACCGAGGCGATTCGCGCGGTGTCCGAGGTGTATCACGCACTCAAAGGCGTGCTGAAAAAGCAGAAGTTCGCGACCGGCGTTGGGGATGAAGGCGGTTTTGCGCCCAACCTGGAGTCCAACGAAGAGGCGCTCAAGCTGATAGTGGATGCCATCGTGGCGGCAGGCTACCGGCCGGGTGATGATGTCGCGCTCGCCCTGGATCCAGCAGCGAGCGAATTCTTCAAGAACGGGAGTTACGTGCTGGCTGGGGAAGGCAAGACCCTGTCCGCCTCACAGATGGTGGATCTGTACGAAGGCTGGATCAATCGCTACCCGATCGTGAGCATCGAGGACGGCATGGCCGAGGACGACTGGGCGGGCTGGAAGCTTCTCACCGAGCGCCTTGGCGATCGCGTCCAGCTGGTCGGCGACGACCTGTTCGTGACCAACGTCGAACGCCTCACCGAAGGCATCGATAAAGGCGTGGCCAACTCGATCCTGATCAAAGTCAACCAGATCGGCACTCTCAGCGAGACGCTCCAGGCGATCGAGGTCGCGCGCACCGCGCGTTACTCGGCAGTGATCTCTCATCGGTCGGGCGAGACTGAGGACACGACGATTGCGGACCTGGCGGTGGCGACAGGAGTCGGCATGATCAAGACCGGCGCGCCGGCACGGGCCGAGCGCGTGGCGAAGTACAACCGCCTGCTCGCCATCGAACGCGAGCTGGCCGGCGGCGCGTTTTACGCGCAGGCCTCGAGCCTGCCGTGAAGCAGGCGTCGCGGGCGGTGCACGCCGGCCGCGGCGGAAAGGCCGGTGTGAGTGGGGTGCCGCTCGCACCTGACCTGAGTCCAGCTGCGGTCCACGTCTACACCGAGCTTGACGACTACGACGCAGTCGCCAAAGGCGAACGACCGGGGCACTACTACGGAAGAAACTCCAACGCCAACCGCACGATGCTCGAGGAATCCGTGGCCGAGCTGGAGGGCGCCGAGGCCGGGGTGGCGACGGGTTCTGGAATGGCTGCGCTGCATCTCGCGATCCTTGCGCTGGCTCCCAAGCCGTTGACGATCCTCGCCGGCCGCGAGCTTTACGGCGGCACTCTCGCGCTGCTGCGCCAGGACCTGGAACCGGCCGGCTACGAAGCCAATCTCGTCGATATGAGCAATCTCGAGGCGGTGAGGCGGGCCATGGACGGAGCCGGCCTGGTGCTCGTCGAGACGATCACGAATCCCCTGTGCACGGTTCCGGACCTCGAGGCGATAGTCGCGATGGCGAATGCGCGAGACGTGCCTGTCCTGGTCGACAACACGTTTGCCAGCCCCGTCTTCTGCCGGCCGCTGGAGCTCGGCGCCACTGTAGTGATGCACAGCGTCACGAAGTACCTCGGCGGCCACTCCGACCTCGTTGCGGGCATCATCGTGGGGAGCGCGCCGTTGATGGCTGCCGCTCGCGCCAAGTCGGTTCGCACCGGGACGCCGCTTGGTCCATTCGAATCGTGGCTGGCGGTGCGCGGCCTGCGCACGCTGGACGTCCGAATGCGCCGTCACAGCGACAACGCTCTGGCGCTGGCGCGTGCCATGCAAAGCATGCCGGGCGTGGCGAAGGTGCACCATCCGCTGCTCGAGGGATCGCCATCGTACGCGGTAGCCTCGCGACTTCTCTCGCAAGGCTCTGGCGGCATGATGGCCTTCGACCTCGAAGGCGGACGGGCCGCCGTACAAAGAATGATCTCGCGCTTTCAGCTGGTGGCGTTCGCGGCCAGCCTCGGCGGCGTGGAAACGACCATCTCGTACCCGGAGATCACCTCACATCGCGGTCTAACGCCTGCGGAACGGGCTGAGCTGGGGGTGGGGCCGGGGACGGTAAGGGTGTCGGTCGGCATCGAGGCGTCCGAGGACATAGTGGCCGACTTTGCGCAGGCGCTCGGCGCAGGCGGCCGCAGCTGATGTCGGCATACACACTGCTGCAGCTCCTCGAGGTGTTGGTCGCAAGCGCCGTGCTGATGTACGGCGTGCTGACCCGCTCTGCCACGATCACCGTGCTCGGCGGAGGTTTTCTCATAGGCAAGGCGATCCTCAACATCCTCGCTCCCGAAGGTGGATCGGTCTACCGGAGGTCGCTGATCGGGTACTTCATCGCCGGGGTCTTCGTGCTGATCGGCATCATCGCCATCCACTTCACCGCCTGACGGAATCGGCACCTGGGCGCGCCCGGTTCCTATCCTTGGGTGACATGACTCAGGGCCTGGTGACCGCCGGCATCACGAGATTGATCGGCAACACGCCGTTGCTGCGTATCCGCATGTTCGAACGCGAGTTCCCCAAAGTCGAGGTTTACGCCAAGGCCGAGTGGTTCAACCCGGGCGGTTCGGTGAAGGATCGGGCGGCACTGTCGATGATCGAGGACGGCGAGCGGAGCGGAGCGCTCACGCACAAGAAGACGATCATCGATTCCACCTCGGGGAACACCGGAATCGCTTATTCGCTGGTCGGCGCCGCGAAGGGCTACCGGGTCAAGCTCGTGATGCCGGCCAACGTGAGCGCCGAGCGGAAGGCACTGGTCGTCGCCTATGGTGCCGAGATCGTTTACAGCGACCCTCTGGAGGGCTCGGATGGCGCCATCATCAAGGTTCGCGAGGTGGTTGCAGAAAACCCCGAGAGCTACTTCTATCCCGATCAGTACTCCAATCTCGCCAACGTGCGCGCGCACTACGAAGGCACTGGCGTGGAGATCCTCCAGCAGACGTCCGGGCGCATCACGCATTTCGTGGCAGGACTTGGCACGACCGGCACATTTGTCGGCACATCGCGGCGGCTGAAGGAGCACGACTCGTCGATCCGCACCATCGCAGTGCAGCCGGAGGATTCCTTTCACGGCCTCGAGGGCCTGAAGCACATACCGACCGCGATCGTGCCCAAGATCTGGGATCCGAGCGTGGCAGACGAGATATGGGGATGCCCCACCGAACCCGCCTACGACCTGGCGCGAGGGGTGGCGCGATCGGAGGGCTTGCTGGTTGGCCATTCGAGTGGCGCTGCGCTGTGGGCCGCGCGTCGTCTCGCCGAGCAGATAGAGACGGGCGTGATCGTCACAGTGTTTCCCGACTCCGGTGATCGGTACATCTCGACCGGGCTGTACGGCGTCAAACCGTGAAGATCAGCCGCGCTGCGTTCGAGGCGATCCAGGCACATGGCGCCGAGGGCTACCCGAACGAGATCTGCGGGGTCCTGGTCGGGCCGAGTGGGGAAGGGAGGGCGACGGAGGCCAGGCGAGCGCGGAACATCATCGTCGAGCGATCCAAGGATCGTTACGAGATCGACCCGCGCGACCACATACACATCCAGCGCGAGGCAGACGCCGCGGGCCTCGACATCGTTGGCTACTACCACACACATCCCGACCACCCGGCGCAGGCCTCACGCTTCGACACGGAACGCGCGTGGGCCGGCTACGTCTACTTGATAGTTGCGATTCACCAGGGCAAGCCGGTTGACGCCAACGCCTTCGTGGCAGAGGCGGATGGGGGGCCATTTCATTCAGAGCCGTTAGAGGTCGTATGAACCGCCGATCGTTAGAACTGGCCTAATTGACGTGTGGCTCGCCCAATCGTTGCGATCGTTGGCCGTCCCAATGTTGGGAAGTCGACGCTTTTCAACCGAATTCTCGGCTGGCGCAAGGCGATCGTCGACCCGCAGTCGGGCCTGACGCGCGATCGCCTCTACGGCGTCGCGGAGTGGAGCGGGCGGGAATTCACTGTGGTCGACACGGCCGGATTGGACCTGGACAACGCCCAGGACGAATCCCGTGCGGCGATCGAGGCGCAGACCAAGGTCGCGATTGACCAGGCCCATGTGATCGTCCTCCTGCTGGATGTCAGGCAGGGCCTGACCCCTGTCGATCGCGAGATCGCGACCCTGCTGCGCCGGTCGGGTCGCCGGGTGCTGATCGCGGCCAACAAGGCTGACTCGCACAGCGAGCGTGGCTTTGCGCACGAGATGCTCGAGCTGGGCTTTGATTCGCCCTATCTCGTCTCGGCGCAGCACGGTCTTGGGATCGGAGACTTCCTCGATCGAGTGCTCGAGCTGTTGCCGCCGGCCGAAGAGGATGCCCCCGGCGATTCGAAGGCCGACCGGCTCGCCATCATGGGCCGTCCGAATGTCGGCAAGTCTTCTTTGCTGAATGCTCTGCTTGGCGATGAGCGGGCGCTTGTCAGCTCGGTGCCGGGAACGACACGCGATCCCGTCGACACGGAGCTCATCTTCGACAACATCCCCGTGGTGCTCGTCGACACCGCCGGGATCAGGCGAAAGTCCGCCGCCCGCGACCGGCTCGAGCGCTACAGCCTGATGCGCGGGATCAACGCCATGGAGCGCGCCGATGTCGTGTTGTTGGTGATCGATGCGTCAACCGGCGTGCTGGCCCAGGACCAGCACGTTGCCGGTTACGCGCTCGAGGCGGGGAAGGGGCTGCTCATCGTCGTCAACAAGATCGACCTGGTCGAGCCTGCGCTGCGCAAGGCTGCTTACTGGCAAAAGGAGCTCCTCAAGGATTTCAAGTTCGCGCCATTCGCACCAATCGTGACCGTTTCGGCCAAGACGAAGGAGGGCATCGGGGGCCTTTTGCCGATCGCGCTGGATGTGGTCGGCCAGCGGCGCATCAAGATTCCACCGAACGAGCTCAACCGGCTTCTGAGAGACGCGCTTGACGAACATCCGCCGCCGAGCTTCAAGGGCAAGCGCCTGAAGGTCGGTTATGCCACGCAGGCCGGCACCGAAGCTCCGACTATCGTGTTGTTCGTCAACGACGTCGGGCTGCTCCATTTCTCATACAGGCGATACCTGGAGAAGAAGATCCGGGATCGTTTCGGCATGGTCGGCAACCCGATCCGACTCGTGCTTCGATCCGATTCGGGCAAGCGAGCCGCTGCCAAGGCGGGTGGCGAGAAGCAGAACCGTTCTGGCTCGCCACGTGCGGCTAAAGCGACTCCTGCCGCGAAATGGTCGCCGGCGACGTCGGGAGTGAAGAAGAGAGCCTGACGCTGCGGGTCAGTGTTTACATATCGATCATCCTCTGGGCACACCCGGGTGATCGAATGGTGATCTCTTGATGCGATGGCTCGTCCGATGAGCTCGAAAGTGTTGGTCGTCGACGACGAGGACCACATAGTCGAGCTCGCCCGCATCTACCTCACGCGCGAGGGTTACGAGGTGGAGGGGGTGGGAGATGGGTCTCAGGCATTGGCCCGGTTCACCCAGCTCAAGCCCGACCTGGTGATCCTCGACATCATGTTGCCCGGCTCCGACGGACTGGCGATCTGCAAGGAGATCCGCAAGCAGAGCCAGGTGCCGATCATCATGCTGACCGCGCGGGACGAGGTCACCGACAAGGTGGTGGGGCTCGAAGTGGGCGCCGACGACTACCTGACCAAGCCATTTCATCCCCAGGAGCTCGTTGCCAGGGCCAAGGCTCTCTTGAGGCGGGCGCGAGTCGAGCCAGACGCGCCGAAGCTGATCCGCGCCGGCAAGCTGGAGGTCGATCTCGAGCGCCATGAGGTGCGCCATGAGCAGGCCAAGGTCCAGCTCCGTCCCAAGGAGTTCGACCTGCTGACGCTGCTGGCGCGCCACCCGGGCCGCGTTTTTCAGCGCAGTGAGCTGCTCGATCTCGTGTGGGGCTACGACTTTCCCGGTTACACGCGCACGGTCGACGTGCACGTTCAGCAGCTGCGCGAGAAGCTTTCGGCGGCGGGGATCACCGAGCCAAGCATCGAGACGGTGTGGGGCGTCGGGTACCGGCTGGAGCTCGCCGGCAGCTGAGCCTCCGACTGCGCGTACTGGCGGCGGCTGCCGGGATAGTCGGCGTCAGCCTGATCTTGAGCGGTGCCTTGACCTGGGTCTTGGTGCGCAACCTGGAGTTGCAGACTGCCCAGGGGCAGCTCGACGTCGCCATTCAGGCCGTGCTCGTGGCGGTCCGGCACGAGGAGTGTGTCAACGTGCCGGCCGTTGCGACAAACCAAGGGCCGGCGGGGTGCTTCGGAGCGGGAGGCATCGACGATCCGGCCGATTTTGAAGGCCGTCTTGCTGCTTTGGCGTCGACCCTGACTGAGAACCGCATGCTTCTCCTCAACAATCGGCGCATTGTGGTTTGGGACAGCGGCACCCCAAGCGCGACCGGCCACGTCATGTCGGTACCGGCGCCGAGGAGGATTGGGACCGTCGCTGAGATCCAGCCCACGCTCGTAGGCCAACCCTACTTGGCCGCGACGATTGGCTTGGCACCGGCGCGCGACCCTCTCAATGCTGCGTTCCTGGTCCTCGCGCGTCCTCGAGCGTCGGTAACGGCTGCCGCGGCAGGCGTGCTTGTCCCGCTCCTTCTGCTGGCAGGTGGCGCCGCGCTCGCGGTAGCGCTTGTCCTGGTCGTCCTGGTGGGCCGCACCCTGACGCGACCACTCACCCAGCTTGCAGCTGCGGCAGAAGACGTCGCGGCCGGCAACTACTCGCGCCGCGTAGGCATCCGCGGCGACGATGAGATCGGGAAGCTGGGCGCGGCGTTTGACCGGATGGCGGAGGCGGTGGAGCGCGCGCGCAAGGTGCAGCGTGACTTCTTGGCCAACCTCTCGCACGAGCTGAAAACACCGCTCACGAGCCTGATCGGCTTCAGCCAGGCCCTGGTCGACGGCAGTCTCAAGAGCGATGCGGACAGGGCGCGGGCGGCGGCGATAGTGCACGAGGAGTCGGAGCGAGTGCTGCGAATGTCCCAGGAGCTGCTCGACCTTGCCCGAGTCGAGGCAGGTTCCATCTCACTCCACATCGCGCCCGTCGACCTGGGCGGGCAGCTCCAGCAGGAGCTTGAGATAGTCAGGCAGCGCGCCGACGCGCGTGACCTGCGCATCACACTCGACGTGCCTGCGGATACCCCGCCTGTCGCAGCCGACGCTGAGCGACTGCATCAGGTCCTCGACAACCTTCTCGACAATGCGGTGAAGTACGCGCCGGCTGCATCTACCGTGACGGTCGCTGTGAGTGTTGCGGGCAGCTCGGTCGAAACCATCGTGTCGAATCCTGCAGGAGCCCACAAGCCGGACCCCGAGAGGATTTTCGAACGCTTCTACCGCGCCGACCCTTCGCGATCGGCAGCAGCGGGAGGCGTTGGCCTCGGCCTGGCGATCTCGCGGGAGCTGACGGCGGCAATGAACGGGAGGCTTTGGGCCGACATAGACGCGGAAGGAAACCTACGTATGCACCTGAGGCTCCCGGTTGCGATCCAGCCTGCGCCCGCACCGTCGAATTTATGAAGAAGGTCGCTTATGCGAGTCTTGGCTTCATCGCGGCGGGCCTCGCGATCGCTGTTGTCGTCACCGAGCATGCCAGCTGGTGGCAGCTGGTGGTCTTCGCCATCGCTCCCGACCTGTCCTTCCTCGCGGGGATGGGTGGTGAGCTCGCGCGCGGGCAGCTTCACCCGCGGGCGGTGCCGATCTACAACGCCGTCCACCGGTACTGGGCGCCACTGGTGCTCGTGGCGGTCACCCTAGTCCTTCACTCGCCAGAATGGCTGGCCGCCGGACTTGCATGGAGCGCGCACATCTCGTTCGACCGCAGCCTGGGCTTCGGTTTGCGAACCCCCGAAGGATTTCAGCGGGGCAGCTAACCGGTCGTGAATCTTTGGGCGTTGCCCATTCGCGACCACATGCAAGCGTGGACGTTGTCCAGAGCCTGCTTCAAGTGGTTGGCATCGTGGTGGACCCACTCGTGCAGCAGCTTGTCGACTGTCAGGTGCCCGACTTCAGCTCTCGAGGAGGTCGCCGATCTCGGCCGGGGTCATGATCCCGGCGGGACCACCAACGTCACAGGATTTTCGAGCAGGCGCTTTACCTCCCCCATGAACTGAGCCGCTGTCGCACCGTAGAACACGCGGTGGTCGACCGTAAGCGTCATGCGCATCACCTTGCCCACCACGACCTTGCCGTCGTCCACGACCGCTGCGTCCTTGATCGCGCCGACGGCCAGGATCGCCGCCTCGGGCGGATTGATGATCGCCGTGAACTCATCGACACCGAACATCCCGAGGTTCGAGATCGAGAAGGTTGCGCCGGTGAGGTCGCCTTCGGCGGGACGTCCTGACCGGGCGCGCTCGATCACCTGACGCGACTCGATGGAGATCTGGACGATGTCCTTGGTGTCGGCGTCATGGACGACCGGCACGAGCAGGCCCATGCCCTGGCTCGGCGCGACCGCGAGGCCGACGTTGACTGAGCGTTTGCGATGGAAGCGGCCGTCGACCCACGAGGTGTTGACCTCGGGGAACTTTCGCAGCGCCAGCGCGCACGCCCGCACCAGGAAGTCGGTCATGGTCACCTTCTCGGCGCCGGGTACGGAATCCTTGAGCTGCTGACGCATGCTCACCGCCTGGTCGACACGGGCCTCGACAGTCACTGTGAACTCGGGGACGGTCGTCTTGGACTCGGCCATGCGGCGGGCGATGGTCGCCTGCATTCGCGTGGGCTCGATCATCTCGGTGTCGGGGCCGTCGGCGCGCCTGGCCGGGGCGGCCGCCGGCCGAGCCGCGCCACCCTTGCCTTTGGC
>DATCPW010000327.1:0-25697 GCA_036569865.1 Candidatus Dormiibacterota bacterium | reverse complement strand
GCTGGTGGTCCCCCTGGTGGTCAACGAGGTCGGCTCCCTGCAGAGGCAGGCGCCCGGGCTCGCCGCTGAAGCTCAGAACCGGATCAACAGTCTCCAGGGCGCGGTCCAGGTGTTCGGCTTCAAGATCGACCTGACCGGCGCTACGGCATCAATCAGCTCGCACCTGCGCGAGTACCTCCTGGGCCAGTTTGGCAACGCGGTTGGGATCGGCCTGACCGCCCTGACCACCTTGCTGCAACTCCTCCTCACCTTCATCGTGGCCTTCCTACTGGCCCTTGACGCCGCAGCGTTCAGAAGGGTGCTTCGGCGCCTCGTGCCCAACGACTATCGCACTGACTTCGACCAGATCTGGCGCCGCATCCGCAAGATGCTCTACGCCTACATGCGCGGGCAGCTGATCATCGCTGCCCTAATAGGCGTCCTCAGCGGCATCGCTTGCGCCGTGTTGGGTTTGCCAGACGCCATAGCCTTAGGACTCGTTGCCGGGATCACTGCGTTGATCCCTTACTTGGGCCCATTCATCGGAGCCGTCCCCGCGATCCTGGTTGGCCTCGCCTCCAGCCCCGTTAAGGCGCTCGTTGTGGCGGCCGTTTACTTCCTGATCTCGAACGTAATCCTCAACTTCGTCTATCCAAAAATCGTGGGCGACGCAGTCAGGTTGCCTCCCCTGCTCGTCATCATCGCCTTCATCGCTGGCTTCAGCTGGGCCGGCATCCTCGGTATGTTCGTCGCGGTGCCTCTCGCTGCGACGTTACGAATCCTGTTCGACCACATCTACCCGCGTCTGTACGAGAAGCCAGTTTGAAAATCGCGATTCTGTCGGACATCCACGCCAACTGGCAGGCGTTGGAGGCGGTTATGCGCGACTGCCCGCAAGTCGATGAGACGCTCTGCCTGGGAGATGTGGTTGGGTACGGCGGCGACCCGAAGAAGTGCGTCGACGAGGTGACCAAGAACGGTTGGCTCACGCTCGTCGGCAACCACGACCGCGCATGCACCGACCCCGAGATCCTCGAGTGGTTCAACGATGACGCAGCCACAGTTGTGAGATGGACTGTCGATGTCCTCGGAGATGATCGCCTCGATTGGCTTAGAAAGCTCCCGGACAGCAGTGTGAAGAACGATGTCCTGCTAGTCCACGCAAGTCCTCGTGACCACATCTACGAGTACGTGCTCGACACGGCTGTCGCCGCGGCCAACCTCGACCTCCTCAATGGCGGCATCTGCTTCCACGGTCACACACACGTGCCCGGGATTTTCGGCTTGGTCGGCGGTCAGGTGACGCATGAGTATCGGGTGGACACCTTCGAGCTGAGAGGTCCTTCCTTGATCAACCCAGGCAGCGTCGGCCAACCGCGGGACGGCATTCCCTTGGCAAGCTACGGGGTATGGGACGTCGACGCGTGGACCTTCGAGTTCAGACGGATCAAGTACGACATCAAAGGCGCTCAGAGGGCCATCATCAAAGCCCAGCTGCCAGAGCGCTTCGCGCTGCGATTAGAAACAGGCCGATGACGAGCCCGCGGGCTCGCAATTGGACAAACCTTGGGTTCGCGGGCGCCACTGGGGCCGGGCTCGGCTCCTTCCTCGTCTGGGCCTACAACTGGCTCACGGTCGTGGGCGGCAATCTCACTGGCCCTGACTTTTTCTCGTTCTACTCAGGCGCAAGACTGTTTGTCACTCGCGGTGGGTCGGCGGTCTATGACCTTGCGCTCCAGCGCGAGATCCAGATCCAGGTGACCTCCCAGCCTGCTGACCGGTTCATCGTCCTTCCCTATTTCCATCCGCCCTTCTACACCCTGTTGATCGCCCCGCTCGGATACCTGAGCTATCGGCAGGCATACATCGCGATGGGCGTGCTCAACCTGATCCTGGCGGCGGCTCTCATCGTTCTGCTGGTCCGCAGCAGCCAGAGCATCCACGGGCGGGCCGCGATTGTTGCCACCGCCCTGATCGCCGGCTTCTTCCCGCTTTTCGTCACCATCCTGCAGGGCCAGTCAGACCTCGTGGTCCTGGTCCCCCTCGCCGCCGCGTACGTGGCCTGGGTCCGCGGCCGGCTCGGCTGGGCGGGCATCTTCACCGCCTTGGCCCTCGCCAAGCCACAGCTCCTGCTGCTGGTTCCGGTTCTTTTCCTCGCCCGGCGAGCATGGCCGGCTCTCGCAGGCTTTGCCGCGGTGCTGGTTGGGCTGGGAGCAATCTCGGTGGCGGGTCTGGGTGTGGCGCCGGTGATCGGCTACCTCAAGGCCCTCGGGCAGTGGGCGATCAGTGGTTCCCTCCCGACCAACGGTCAGCTCGCTTACACCGACCCGGCCGTGTACTCGCTGAAGAACATCCTTCAGGTGCTGCCAGGCGGCACGACTACCGCGTTGGTTATCCTCCTGCTTTTGCTGGCGCTGGCCGCCCTGTCTTTGAGCTGGCGCCCTGACAAGCCACGTCTCGACTTCGCCCTCGCCGTCGCGGCATCGTTGGTGCTGAGCCCTCACCAGAACATCCACGACCTCGCCCTTCTCATCATTCCTGGTTTCGCCCTCGCCGACCTTGCGCTATCGGGTGAGCTAAGGTGGCCGCGAGCCGCCGCTGCAGTGCTGGTCGGCTCTTATGCCGCCCTGAACATAGCCCTCGCGTTCAGCTTGTGGTCGGCTGCGTTCGGAGCTATCGCCATCGCGGCCTATCTCACTCTGGAGCGATTGGCGGTTCGGCCTGAGCCGATTCCTCTCGACGACTTCAAGCCGAGCGGCCCGCGGCCCCATCGAGTCATCGTGCTGCCTGCGTACAAGGCTGCCAAGACGTTGACGGAGGTGGTGGGTCAGATTCCGGCCGGCCACGCCGACAGGATCCTGCTCGTTGACGATGCAAGTGCCGACGCCACGGTCAGCGTCGCGACCGCCCTCAGCCTGGACGTGATCCGCCACAAGCACAACCTCGGCTACGGCGGAAACCAGAAGACCTGCTACCGCCATGCGCTCGAGATGGGCGCCGATGTCGTGGTGATGCTGCACCCAGATGGTCAGTACGATCCCGCGATCATTCCCAACTTGTGCAGGGTCATCGAGGAAGGGGAGGCGGACATCGTGCTTGGATCTCGCTGGCTCGGGCTTGATCCTGCGAAGGCCGGGATGCCGTGGTGGAAGATGCTCGGCAACCGATTCCTGACCGGAGTCGAAAACCGCGTGCTGGGGCTTCATCTGTCCGAGTACCACACCGGCTACCGCGCTTACTCGCGCCGATTTCTCGAGGCGATTCCTTTCCTGGAGAACAGCAACGACTTCGTCTTTGACACGCAGGTTCTGATCCAGGCCGCGACCTTCGGGTTCAAGATCGGCGAGGTCCCCGCCATCGGGAAGTACCACGAGGATGCGAGCTCAGTCAGCTTTCAGACGTCGACCGTTTACGGCCTTCAAACTTTGGCGATGCTGGGTCGGTACATAGTCCACCGCGCCGGGTTCCAGAGCGCTTGGCTCACACCGTCGTCAGATACCGACGAACAGGCGCTTTCGGTAGGCAAGGTAGCCCACCACGGCCACGTTCAGTAGGAGCGCCCCGACCTTGAACAGCGTCACCTTGTGGATCACCTCGTACGCCTCATAGGGGATCAGAAGGCCCGTCGCGATCACAGTCAGGTACTCCGCCCAGCGGCGTCGCATGGCGAGACCGACGCCCTCGGTGCCCTCGAGCAGCGCGTAGATGATCGCCCCAATCGCGAGCAGGGTTGTGTGGCTGAAGCTGCCGATGTAAATGACCACCTTCAGCAACAGGTCCACGATCAGGCTGTTGCCTGCCGCGAGGTTGAGCTGGTCCTGGGCGTAATCAGCCCAGCTGGTAAGCAGGCCGGTCCTGCCCGCCACCAGGAGGCCGATCGCCAGGGCGATGAGCACAGCGGCTTTGACGATTCGCTCGACGATGATCACCTTGATGAAGGCGTCGTGCTCGCCTCCCATGCGGCCGAGCTCAGCCCACAAGCGGGCCCAGTAATGCGGGCGTTGTGAGGCGACCTGACCCATGCAGGTGACCTTAACAACCTGGGTTGGGCTTTACTCCGGGCGGTGGGGGTCGGTCAGACCACGTGCTCGCGGTGCTCGCGGAACAGCATCACCCGGCACGTGGCGTTCTTCAGGACATACGGCACCGTCTTGCCCAGGTTGAACTCCCCGAACCTTCGCTTGTACGGCAGCCCCATCACGATCAAGTCCGCGCCCCACTCGACCGCCTCATCCACCAGCGCCGGGCCCGTGTCCCTCGCCTGGACGAGCTCCGTCTCCACCGGGAGCAGCGTCTCCGCAGCCAGCTGCTCGACCTCTTCGAGGATCTTCTCGCCCCGTTCCACGACCTCGTCCAGCACGGCCCCCAAGGGCAACGACCGGTTGACCTCGATGATGTGCACTCCGTAGAGGCGCCCGCCCTGCGGATCGGTCATGCGGCAGGCAAGACGAACAGTTTCAGGGTCGATCCCCTGGCCGCCCACCGCGACCAGCACCTTCTTCGACATGGGCGAGTGCGAGTGGTCGGCCATCAGTGCTGCGGGCCCCGTCGCACACGCCTGATCAGGACGTAGAGGCCGAAGCTCCACGAGATCAGGATGGTGGCCCCGGCGATCGCCTGGGCGGCAGGATCCAGCCCTCGATGGCCGGCCAGGTAGACAAGGACCCAGACCCCAATACCGAGCGCCATGACGCCCATGAACGTGAATGGGAAGCGCAAGCGCCCAAATCCTAGCAAGACCTGAGGCGCCGCCCTCCGCCTCCCCGGGGGCCAGGCGGTGCCTCCCTATAATCAAGCGCCTTGAAGCTCCTCATTGTTGGCTGCGGTCGGGTCGGTTCGCAGCTCGCAGCCGATATGGACAAGGCCGGCCACGAGGTCGTGATCATCGACAGGGACCCCAACCAGTTCTCGCGAGCTGCCTCGCGCGGCGTTCTGACCAACGACTTCAGGGGCAACCAGGTCGTCGGCAACGGCACCGACGCAGACGTGCTGCGCAGGGCCGGCATCGAGGACGCAGACGGATTCGTCGCCGTCACTGAAGGCGACAATCGCAACATCATGGCTTCACAGGTGGCCAAGCACATCTTCAAGGTGCCTCGCGTCGTCGCCCGGATCTACGACCCCGAGCGGGCCGAGGCCTACGAGAAGCTTGGGCTGCACACCATCTGTCCGACCATCGAAGGCGCCAAGGCGATCGAGAAAACCCTGTTGGAGAAGAAGTAGGTGTACGTGATAGTGGTCGGCGGCGGGACCGTCGGCTACTACATGTCGCGCGATCTCCTGGAGCGCGGGCACGAGGTGACGCTCATCGAAAGGGATTCCCGCCGGGCCGACTGGCTCGAGACTCAGCTGGGGAGCATCGTCATGAGAGGCGATGGTTGTGAGGTCAAGTTCCTATCGCAAACCGGCATCGAACGCGCAGATGCGATTGTTGCGGTCACCGCCGACGATGAGGACAACCTCATCGCGCTGCAGATGGCGAAGCGACATTTCAACGTGAAGAAGACGATCGCTCGCGTCAACAATCCATCCAACGTCGAAATCTTTAAGACACTTGGAGTCGATGAGGCGGTCTCTGCGACAGAGGTGCTGCTGGGGGCGCTGGAGCCGCCGATCACTACCTGACCGGGAAAAAGAAAAAGGACCGCTCGAAATGAGCGGCCCTTATCGATTGTTGCTTAGGTCGACTTACCGATCCTGTAGATCTTGGTGCCGCAAAACGGACAAGTTCCAACCGTTGCCGGCTTGCCGTTCTTCATCGTGATGGGCTTCGGGTCCTTCATCTCGACTTTCTTCTTGTCCTTCAAACAATAGCCTTCCATTTATGCCACCGCCTTTCCAATTTTGTAGATCTTGGTCCCGCAGTTCGGGCAAGTCCCAATTGTCGCCGGCTTTCCGTTTTTCATTGTGATCGGTTGAGGGTCTTTCATCTCGACCTTCCTTTTGTCCTTCAAGCAGTAACCTTCCAAATGTTCACCATCCTCTAGTTATTAGATCTGTTGCTGGGGCTGGACTAACCCATTCTAGGGGTGCCTCCGGACCCAGATCAACCCCAATTCAACCTGAATTCGGCCGATCTTGCTTGCGGGGTCCCCAAAGCGGGTCAAGAATCGGCTCGACAATCGGCTGATTATTTCGACTAAATCAGGCCTCACCCAGCCCCGAAAGCGTCTTGAAATGATGCCTGAAACACACGACGCGCGCCCTCACCGAACAAAATGAACCTCACCTCGTCCGGCGCCCATCCGTTAGCCAACGCGCGCCTCAACGAGTGCGCTATCACAATCGCACATTCATCAATCGGAAAGCCCGCTATGCCAGTGCCGACCGCTGGAATGGCAATGGTTTTCACGCCGAGCTGTTGCGCAAGCTGAAACGCATGATCCATCGATGACTGCAATGACTCCGCGGTGGTTGCTCCGCCCAGAGCCATGCTCGCTGCATGAATGACATGGCGCGCAGGCAGCTCACCTCCACCAGTCACGGCTGCTTCGCCAACTTTCACCGGACCATGCGCATCGCATTCTTGTTGTATCGACGGCCCTCCTCGACTCCTGATGGCGCCGGCGACGCCGCCGCCGAGGACGAGGTCATTGTTGGCAGCATTGACGATTGCATCGACGTCTTGCTCGACCAGGTCGCCCGCGACGATCAGGATTCGCGGCGCATGCATTCCTCGACCTCCGCGACGCGTTCATTCAATTGCTTGTGCGTCGCCTTCGCGATGCCCTTAACGCCAACGGATGAGATGGTGATCGATGCGCACGCGGCGCCCCACACGAGCGCGTCCTGGAGACCGCTGGGCTGACCGCCTGTGCTCAGCCAACGCGCCATCATTCCTCCCGCGAGCGCGTCGCCCGCGCCGGTCGAATCCACGACCGGCCTCTCCGTGAGCGCGGGCACCCTGACAACGCCGAACTCGGTGTAGGCGGCGAGACCGAGAGGGCCGGATTTGACGACCAGGCCCTGCAGCCACCATTGACGCCGGAACTCTTCCGGGTCTTTGCCGCCTAAAGCGGTGAATTCCTCCTCGTTGCAGAAGAACCATGCGGCCCTGCGGAGAACATCCCTGGCCTCAGGCGCCCGGGCGAGCACATAGGACAGCATGGCGTCGGCCGCCAGCACCTTGGCGCTGCCCAGCAGGGCGGCCATGACCTGCGCCTGGCGGTCCGGCCGCATGGAGCCCACAAAAGCCCAGCCCTCGAAGCCTGGGGGCGGCGCGGGCTCCCATGAGTCGTAGATGTCGTCGCTGCTGCCGAGATCTATGTTGCGCCCGTGCTCCTGGTGGGCGCGCCAACGGTAGGTCGGCGCGTCGAGGATCTGCAGCAACTCGGTGTCGATGGGCCTGCCGCTGAAGGTGCGCCCGACGCGCTTGGCTCCGTCGACGCCCACAGGAGCGACGACCTTCACGGGAGCTATCAGGCTCGCCGCGAGCGCAAAGTAGACAGCCGAGCCTCCGAGCGTCTCCACCACCTTGCCGAACGGGCCGTCACGCGTGTCGAGGGCCACCGAGCCGGCCACGAGGAGCTGCGGTTGCTGCTCAGGCACGCCGACCAGTTCCGCTGCTCGCCGTCACGACGTGGCGCGCATGCCTCAGCTTTTCCAGGAAATCGGCTGGATCCATATAGTCCTCGATCTCCATCCAGCTTCGACCGAGCTCCTCAATGCCGTGTGAATCCGAGCCCGACGCCGTGACCTTCCCGAGATCCGCGGCCAGCTTTGCGGCAGCCGCATTCGCACCCGGTTCGCACCACGGGTTGTAAGTCTCGATGATGTCGATGCGGTCGGCCAGCTGGGCCACGCGCTCGGGACGGAAGTTCGCTCTCCGGCGGTCCAGCGGATGCGGCAGGTAGGTGAGGCCACCCATCTCATGGATGAGGTCCATCACCTCCTCAGGCATCAGGTAGGGGGTGAGGCGTCCGGTGATGAACAGTCCGATGACCTCGCCCTCGCGTGTCTTCACCTCTTCACCGACGATCGTCAGCTCAGGAGCCATCCGTGCAAGCTCGATTGCGCCCTCGGCCGTGTTGTGGTCGGTGAGCGCGATGCGGTCCAGACCACATTCGCGGCTGCGGTCTATCAGCTGTTGAAGTGAGCTCTGGCCGTCATGCGAATAACTCGAGTGAAGGTGAAGGTCGACCCGGAGCAATCCGTTCCGCCTCTCCAGCTCGCTGCTTCGCGGACCAGGTCCGGTTACAGCGTTACGGCGGCTTCTCTAAGCATCCGCTCGCGAGCTCTGGCGAACAGCGGTATCACCTCGCCGGGACCGCGGCTGCGGCACGCCTGCTCCATGAGAGCCGACTGCGCATCGTAGATGATCTCCATGACCTGCTCGGGGCGCCGTTCGCGACCGAGACGGCCGGGCAGCTCCGGATGCGCTTGGCGTAGCACCACTGTGAGCCGCGCCACCAACCAGCCGGGCACTATTCGAATCTCCTGCACCAGGCATTCCTCAACCCAGAAGAGGAGCTCATCCGACTCCTGCAGCACGCGACGCGGCGTCATTGCTCGACGTCTCCTGCGATGCCAATGCAGGTCACGTTCCTGCTCTTCCACTGTCTGCTGCAGCATGGCTTGCAACCCACTATATCAGCGGGTTACGAGACAGCTGCAACGTAACCGGAACTCACGATGTGACCAACTGATTGCTCACCGGATAGCACAGCGTTCGCCAGCTTCCTGCCGCGGGAATCAGGTGCACCTGACGGTCGAATGTCCACTCTCTCCATTGCTGGCGCACGCGATAACGCATGACCATGCGCGCCACGTTGCTGTATGTCCGGCGGTGCAGCTGATCGGTCCAGCCTTCGACCACGGCGACGCTCACCACCTGCATGTCGAGCAGCTCCGTCTCGGCGTCCAACCTCGGCATGCCCCGGATGAATGCGTCCCGCCCTCCCCAGGCGCGCTGCGCATCTTCGGCGAGCATCTCCCACATCTCCTCGAAGCGACCCTGGGCGTGCAGCTTCATGAACTGCCTCTCGAACGTCGCCGGCGCCACCGACACTGGAGGCGGTCGCATGAGCTCCAGGGCGTCGCTGGGCGAGCGCCTGAAGTCCTCGTCGGGCTCGGTGGCGAACTGATGCGCGAACCACGCAAATACCGCGACAACGACCGGCCCGCGGCGAAGCCGTTGTAGGAAACGCTTGACCATTGACGCTAGATGTAGTGTGATGTCCCCAGACTGTATACAGAATGTGGATAACTCGCAAGCCCTTCCTGCTAGTGCCGCTCTCTACGCCAGTCTGTGGCGACGCCTCCGAATGGTGAGCGGGTGATCCGAATCGGCGTCTCCGCCTGGCGTGTGGGTCCCCGACCCCAGCGACCTCAGCCAGCCGCCAGCCGTCGCACCACCGCCGCCACCTCGGTCAGCGGCAACCCGACCGGGCAAGCGGCCGACGCCGCCTCAAGATCGGCCTCGTCGCCCTCGAGGTCGGAGGACGCGTCGGCCAGCCGGGCGTAAAGCCTCATATAGGACGAGGCAAGATCGGGCAACCGCGTTTTTCCCAGGCGCCCCGCAGCGAGCGCGCAGAGCCCGCAGTTGATGCAGCCGATCAGTCGCGGATGTAGCTCGCGCTCCTCCGGGGTCAGTGGGCGAATGCCTTCTGGGGCGTACGTATGGACCAGCGTCGCCAGCTGCGATCGAGGTCGTGTCACACGGCGCCGCACTTGGTGCAGGCCGTATGCCCACGCGAGCTTCGCGAGCGAGTCGGTTCGGCCCACTAGCGAAGTCCTCGCAACGCGCCCTGGGCCAGCTCCTCTTGGGCCCAACCAGAGTTTCCGAGGACTGGTGCGCGGCCCAACCATGCGCCCTGCACGAACTCTCGTACGGCGTCGAAGCGCTGCGACGCGCTCCAGCCGAGCTGCTGACCGATGACTTCCGCCGCTCGCATAACGCACGCCGCTCCCGCGCATGGGCCTGCGGCAAGTCCCACTCGACGAAATGCGTCGGCCAGCGTACGAACCTGCTCGTGGCGAGCCGCATAAGCAAGCTCTGATTCGGTGAGCGGCTCGCAACGGCACACGATGCGGCCCATGTGCGCCTTGTCCAGCACGTCGCCGGTGCGCGAGCCATGGCGGCTCTGCAGCTTGATTGCGGCCAGTGCCGGGATGCCGAAGCGGGCCGCCAGCTCGGCAGCGGGCTCCTGCTCCGACTCACTGCCGGGCAAAGGAGTGGTGGCGGTGGTGCACGGTGCCTGATGGCCGAGCTTGCGACACACGGCGTCGCTGGTCTCCTCCGCCATCAACCTGTACATCGAGAGCTTGCCGCCGGCGATCGTGATGAATCCTTCAGCGCCGTCGGTCGCGTGATCGAACACCTGGTAGCGACGCGACAGCTCGTCCTCGTATCGCCTCCACTTGAAGAGAGTCGGGCGCACCCCTGTCGTCGTGCGCACAGGTCGGTAGTTCCTGATGCTCGGGAATACGCGTTCGAATGCCTGCAGCAGATAGTCGACCTCGTCTTCATGCACATCGACTGCGTCGAGGTCGCCGTAGAAATCGTCGTCGGTGGTGCCGAGAAGCGTGAACCCGCCGTGGGAGACCATCAGCACGTCGCGCCCATCGACGGTCTCGGCGCTGATCCCAAAGTTCGAGATGCGATGGGGGTAAACGAGGTGAATGCCCTTCGCGGGTCGCAGCTGCACGTTGGCGCCGGCCATCCGGCTGACCTCCGGAACCCATGGTCCCGCGGCGTTGACCACTACTCTGGCCCTGGACTCCGACAGGCTGCCGTCCGACGCACGGTAGCGGACTCCGATCACCTTGCCGCCGTCGCGAAGCAGCTCAGTCACCCGCGTGTGGTTCAAAGCGCGGGCGCCATGAGCCACCGCGTCCTGGACGTTGGCGTAGACCAACCGGTGAGGGTCGACGCCCCATTCCTCCAATGTCACTGCGCCGACGAGATCAGTGGTGAGCCCGGGCTCGGCCTGTCGAGCTTCGTCCGCCGTGAGACGAACATGGGGGTGGGACTTCTTCAGCGGTTGGAAGCGGTCGTACACCTCCATTCCCGTCTCGATGCGCTCGATGTTGTTCCTGTCGTGAGGGAGGATCGGAACGAGGAAAGCAACCCGGTAGACCATATGGCGCGCGATGCTCACGATGTAGCCGGCGTCTTCGCTGGAACGGCGGGTCGTGTCCCAGTCGAACTCGAGATAACGCGGGCCGCCATGGATCATCCAGGTCGATGAGCCGCTGGTGCCCGCGCCCCAGTCGCCTTTCTCCAACAGGAGCACCGAAAGGCCACGGAGTGACAGATCGCGCGCGATGCCGGCGCCCGTCACTCCTCCGCCGATGACGCATACGTCGTGAGCGCTCGGCGCGCTCATCAGCCGAAACCCGGGCCGGCCATGAGGTCAGCCGGCTGCTTCGTGTTGCTTCTGGAACTCTTCGATGATGGCTTTGGCAAGGTGCGCGGGCATCTCATCGTAGTGCGAGAACTTCTTCTGGAAGCTGCCGCGTCCCTGCGTGATCGAGCGAAGGTCGAGAGCGAAGCGCAGCATCTCGTGCTCGGGCACTGTGGCCCGCACCTTCTCATATCCATCGTCGGGCTCGGTGCCCAGGATTTTGCCCCGCCGTCCGTTGATGTCGGACATGATCGCGCCCAGGTTCTTCTCAGGCACCCGGATATCCGCTTCGACGATCGGCTCGAGCAAAACCGGTCCGGCATCCAGCGACGCTCTGCGAATCGCCATCGAGCCGGCGATCTGAAACGCCATGTCGTTCGAGTCAACCTGGTGGAACTTGCCGTCGACCAGGGTCACTCTGACATCGACCATGGGGTAACCGGCGACGACGCCCTTGCTCATGTTGTCGACGATGCCCTTCTGCACTGACACGCGGTAGTTCTGCGGGATGGCGCCGCCGAAGATCTTGTCCTCCCAAACAAAGCCCTCGCCTCGCTTCGTCGGCGCCACCTCGATCACACAGATCCCGTACTGGCCGTGGCCCCCTGACTGCTTGACGTGACGACCCTCGGCGCGGCTGTGGCCTGAAACGGTCTCGCGGTACGCGACGCGAGGCGTCTGTGTCGTCGCCTCGACCCCGTACTTACGCTTCAGCTTTTCGAGCGTGACGTCCAGGTGAACGTCGCCAAGACCGGCGATCACGAGCTGATGGGTTTCCTCGAGTCGCTCGACGTGGAGCGTCGGGTCCTCTTCGCTCAACCGCGCGAGGCCGCTCGAGATCTTCTCCTCGTCGCCCCGAGCCTTCGGCGTGATGGCCACGCTGTAGGCCGGGCCAGGCAGGGCCAGCGCCGGCAGTGCGCCCCCATCCTTCGCGCCCAGCGTGTCGCCGGTGAGCGCATGGGCCAGCTTGGTCACCGCCCCGATGTCGCCTGCATTGACCTCGGCCGCAGCCACGTGCTCTTTGCCGCGCGGAAAGAAGATCTGGGCGAGCCGCTCGTCGCCGCCCTGGCTCAAGTTGACCAGGTGCATGTCCGGTTTCACGCTGCCCGCCGCGACCTTGAAGTAGCTGACGCGCCCGAACTGGTCGCCGCCAGTGCTGAAGACAAACGCTTTCACCGGCTTGTCGGGCTCGCCTTCGGCTGGGGGCAGGAGCTCGCAGATGGTGGACATCAGGGTCCGCACACCCAGCAGCTTCGTCGCCGAGCAGCAGACGACCGGCGCCACCTTGCCCGCCAGGATTCCCTCGCGAAGGCCGCGCTGGATCTCCTCCTCGCTGAGCGTCCCGGCATCGAGGTACTTCTCGAGAAGGGCGTCGTCGCTCTCGGCGGCAGCCTCGATGAGCTGGCCGCGAGACTCCTCGACCACCTTCTTCATGTCATCAGGGATTGGCGCTTCGCCGCCCTTGCCGTCGGGCGTGGTGACGAAAGCCTTCAAGTGGAGAAGGTCGACGATCCCCCGGAAGTCGTGCTCCGAGCCGATAGGAAGATGCAGCGGAAAGGGCCGCGGGACCAGGTGCTCACGCATCGCGGCCACGGTGCCGTAGAAGTCCGAATTCTCCTTGTCGAGCTTATTGACGACCACGATCCGGGGTTTGTTGGTGCGGTTGCAGTACTCCCACGCGACCTCGGTGCCGACGGGCAGCTGCCCGCCTGGCCCCACCACCACGACCGCCCCTTCGGCGACACGCAGGGCGCTCAGGAGCTGGCCCGCAAAGTCGAAGAACCCGGGGGCGTCGAGGATATTGATCTTGTAGCCGTTGTGCTCGACGAAGGCCACGCCGAGGTTGATCGAGATCTTCCGCTTGTGTTCCTCGGGCTCGAAGTCGGTGGTGGCCGTAGCGTGGTCGGGAGAGCCCATCCGGGCGATCGCACCCGATGCGAACAGCATCGCCTCGGCGAGGGAGGTCTTGCCGTCATGCGAGTGGCCCAGCAGGACGACGTTCCTGATCTTGTCCGGCGCGAACTCAGCAGCCATCCACTCCCCCAGCACCTTTAGCGGCGACCGGCAGCGTAAGTAAGTTTAAGGACTGGGGAAGGTGCCTCGGCCTGGATTAAGGGATCGTTGGCTTGGGTATGATCAGGTACCTATGAAGAAGAAGACGGCATCCATCGAAGAGGTCCTGGCGGCCGTCGAAGCTGCCCGTGACAAGGTGATGGCCGACGAGGTCAAGTCGCTGACCAAGCTGGGTATCCCCAAGGCGATGGCCTACCAGATGATCGCGAGCAGGTTCCACCAGAAGGTGGGCAACCAGGAGGAGGCTGAGCCCGATCCGTTTGAGGGCAACGCGACCTCTTGGGAAGAGATCGGCTAACCGAGGACGGCGCGGGTGAGGCAGGCCTCCCCCGCGGTACCCCCTCCGAGTAGCGCAAGGTCCGGAGGCGCTTGGCAGGTGACATGCTTGGTGTCGGCCGGAGTAAATCCGGCCTAGACCTCCCCTTGGTATTGATTGATTATTGGGGGCGTGAACCGCGCCCTCCGTCTCGCCCGTCTGTTGCGAATCCTTGCTGACGTTATTGCCGAGCCCGGGCTGAGTCCGGGCGAGCTCGCAGAACGGGCGGGCGTGTCGGAACGTACACTGCGGCGTGATCTCATCGAGCTCAAGGGCCTTGGCTACGAGGTCTCATACACCGGTGGCTACGAGGTCCAGGAGAACCTGAACTTGGAAGGTCGGTCTACCCCGCGCTCGCTCATCCGCGTATACGAGCAGCAGCTGGAGCTGCTGCGCAGCCAGCTGCCCAAACGGCTGGCCGCACAGGTGACCGAAGAGGTTGATTCGCAGGCGCCCGCGGCGATCGCATCCTTGTTTGCGGCCGCGATTCAACGCCACACCAAGGCCGGCCGATGAAGCCCCTCGTTCTCATTCCGAGCGGCGAATCGGATGCGGACTTCACCTACGCGTCGGGGTTTCCCGTGGAAACCGGTCTGTACATCCGGTTTGACGAAGCGGATGACGTCCTGGTCGCGAGCCCGCTCGAGATCGACCGGGCACGGGTCCAGAGCAAGGCCGCCCGCAAGCTGGGTTTTGCCGAGGCGGGCTTCGTCGACCACGGCGAGTACGCGTCTTGGCCCCGGCTGGCCGCCCGGATGCTCAGAGAGAAGGGCCTGGAGGAGGCCAGGGTGTCTCCGCGCTTGCAAGCCGCGTACCTCGAGGAGCTCCGCTCTGCAGGGGTCGCCGTCGAGATCGACCGCGAGCTGTTCAAGGCCGAGCGAAGACACAAATCCGCGGAGGAGGCCGGCTTCATCCGGGCCGCACAGCGCGCTGCCGAAGCAGCCGTGACCGAGGTGGTGGGCCAGCTGGCCCAGGCCGAGATCAAAGACGGAGTGCTGTGGCTCGAGGGCCGGCCGCTCACCTCGGAGCGGCTGTACGCACGCGCCCAGCTCCTACTGGGAGAGATGGGCTTCAGCTGCCCGGACATGATCGTGGCCGGATCGCCCGAATGTGCGATGCCCCACTTTCGCGGCGAGGGGCCGATTCGGGCGGGAGCGCCGGTGATCATCGACATCTTTCCATCAGGTCGCGCCAGCCACTATCACGGCGACCTCACCCGGACGGTCGTGGTGGGAGACGTCCCCGACGAGATCAGGCGCATGCACGCTTCGGCGCTGCAGGCCCTCGATGCCGGCATCGAATCCATCCGTGCGGGGGTGCTCGGCCGGGATGTTCATAGCGCAGTCTGCCAGGTGCTGGTCGACCGCGGGTTCGGCACGACGACCAAGGGCTTCGAGGGTCCTGAAGGGGGGCCGAAGATGAACCACAGCACGGGCCATGGCGTGGGACTCGACGTGCACGAGGCGCCTGCTCTGCGCGGCCCGAGTGACGAGTTGCTCGAAGAGGGCGACGTGGTGACGGTCGAGCCCGGGCTCTACCTGCTCGGCCTGGGCGGCGTCCGCGTGGAGGACACGGGCATGGTGACGGCCGACGGCTTCGAGAACTTCACCAGCCTCACCCGCAGCCTCGACCCCAAGGACTACCTGTAGAGCCGGTTGGCTGCAGTGGTAGGTGGATTGCGGCTCGAGCACGACGACCAGGTGACCGACGGCGTTTGCGCCAGGTGCGGAGCCCCTTACGAAAGCGTCATCGGCGTCCTTTATGAGGATGAGGAGGCAATCGCCATCTACAGGGCCGACCTGTTCGACCACTTTCATCGCGAGCCGGAACCAAGGGTCGTCCTTTCCATCGCTGTGGGTGACTGGCAGGACGGCACCGACCACACCGACCGCTGCTCTGCCGCCATCGAGGCCTGGGCAGAGGGCAAGCGCGTCCGCATGGCCTTCAGCGACCGCGCCGGCTCGCCGTGGCAGGAGCTGGACGTCGTGAGCTGGCAGCTGTCCAGCAAAGAGGCAGAGGCGAGCCCGTTGCGGGAGGCATTCCTGCGCCTTGCTGACCACGTCGCGTGCAACGACCGTCGCCTGCGCAAAGTACTGGCGCCGAGGGCTCCCACCCCGCCACTTTAGCGCCTTCGGAGCATGACGCTGTAAACCCCCGCTATACATCGGGTATGATGCCGGGGTGCCTCGGGTGGAGACGCTCGGCCAGCGCATTCGACGCCTCCGGCATGACCGCGGCATGAGCCTCGCCAAGGTCAGCGGCGGCGATTTCAGCAGGGCTTTCTTGAACCAGGTCGAGCTTGGTAGAAGCCAGCCGTCCACCCGTGTCCTCCGTGTGATCGCAGGGCGGCTGGGGACCGAGGTCGACTTTTTGCTGGAGGGCAGGCTGCCAGCCATGGAGCGCGAGTTGGCGCTGGAGAAGGCGCGCGTGCTCGTTGCCCGCGGTCATGCACGTCGCGCGCTCGCCGCGCTCGCAACGGTGGTTGAGTCGTTCGACTGGCCGCTGGGCACCGACGCGAGGCTTTGCCAGGCCGAAGCGTTGATCATGCTCGGGCGCAACGACGATGCCAAAGAACTGCTTGCAGCCGAGAAGCCGGTGATCGCGGTTCAGCACGACCACCACCGCATGCAGCGTTTGCGCACGCTGCAGCGAGGCGAGGTCTTTTCGATTGGAGGCGGCGACCTCGACAGCGCAGCGTACGCTCATCTCCGATTGGCCGACAGGGCGCAGCGGGCCGCCAACGGCCAAGACGCGCTGGAGCACTACCGCGCTGCCAGGATCCTTTTCGAGGTCAGAGTCCCGCCGGGAAAGTGAACTTGGGTGGCGGATTCACTGTCGGCGGCGTGATCTCGAGGGTGATCACCTCGTGCGACTTGAGGACGATCGCTGCCGGATCGCCGGTGTATAGCTGGGGCCCTTTGCCATCGTTCAGATCGACGTAGACCACCAGCTTCTGGTCGCCGGTGAGGGTGAACACCGACACATGTGTGGCATCCAATGGCTCAGGCGTCTTCTTCGAGACGGCCCAGACCTTAAAGAAATCGCCCAGCGTGAAGGTGTCGCCTTTCGGCGCCTCGACATGAATCGCACCGGGAGACTCGGCGTGCATGTGCAGCCAGTAGAAGCAGGTGCTCGTCCGGCCGATATCGCTCGGGATATTCAATGTGTTGCCCTGATAGATGATCTGCAGCGCGGCGTGGTAGTGGACCTGGGTGTGTTCGAGGGCGTCGCACGGTATGACACCCGCCTTCGGCACCACAGGGGTGGGCGTCCCCTTGGAGTTGGTGAAGGCGTAGATGCTCATCACGATCGCCAGCACCACCAGGATGCCGCCGACCGCAATCGGAAGCAGCGGCACCTCTCGTCCAGCTTTCACCTTCACCGGCGGCCGGCGCCCTGACTTCGATTTGACCTTGGCACCCCGTACGGCCGCCTTGGTTCGGGTCTCGCTCACTCGACTGATAGAATACCGATCTACCCTTTCTGGCCTCGGCCGGTGGCAACCGCCGCCGTTCGATACGAGGCCTGAACCCATAGGAAGGAGGTCCCCGTTGCGGGATTACGAAGTTCTGTACATCGTTCGGGCCGACCTCGAAGACGACAAGGTCCAAGACATCGTCAAGCGGGTGAACACGCTCGTCGAAAAAGCCGGCGGGACGGTGGAGCGGACCAACGTCTGGGGCAAGCGAAAGCTCGCCTACGAGGTCAAGCACCAGAAGGAGGGTTCGTACATCCTCCAGGACTTCCAGATCGGTCCTGACGGCTTGCCTCAGCTCGAGGCCGCGCTCAAGATCACCGAAGAAGTGTTGCGGCACCTGATCGTGCGCAAGCCAGAGAAGGCGGCCCCGACCCCCGTTGTACCGCCGCCGGCGGAGGTCGTTCTGGAACCCGTCGCTGTGGAGACGAGTGGCGCGGCGGAACGGTTGGATGGTGCGAATGTGGAGGACGCTTAGATGTCGAATCTCAACAAAGCGCTGCTGATCGGCCGGTTGACCAAGGATCCCGAGATGCGCTACACGCCAAGCGGAACGGCCGTGACCAACTTCAGCATCGCCACCAACCGCTGGTCGACGGGACCGGACGGCGAGCGCAAGGAGTTCACCGACTACCACAACATCGTCGCGTACCCGATCGGCAAAAGGAACCTTGCCGAGACCGTGGCGCAGTACACGCGCAAGGGTGCGCTGGTTTACATCGAAGGCCGCATCCAGACGCGCTCATGGGAAGGCCAGGATGGCCAGAAGCGGCGGGTCACCGAGATCATCGCCAACGATGTTCAGTTCCTCGAGCCTCGCGGTTCGAGCGGCGGAGCCGGCGTTGCTCACAGCGCTCCGGCGGCCGCACATGACGATATTCCCGCTCCGGACGACGCGCCGCGCGATGTCGACCCGGACGACATTCCGTTTTAGGAGAGACCGATGGCAGTAAACCGTCCACCACGTGAAAGCTCCTCGAGAGGGGGCCCGAAGCGCCAGCACCGCAAGGTGTGCAGCTTCTGTGTCGAGAAGATCAACTACATCGACTACAAGGAGATCTCGCGCCTGCGGCGCTTCGTGAGCGACCGCGGCAAGATCCTGCCGCGCCGCGTGACCGGCACATGCGCGAGGCACCAGCGCCCTCTCACCACTGCGTTGGAGCGGGCAAGAGCGATCGCCCTGCTTCCTTACACAACCGAACAGCATTAGGTTAGGTCCGGGCCACAAGCCCGGACCCCTGATCGCCGGTAGAATTCAATCCGCCGCCGCAATCCTTTAATGGAGCGCGCCCAATGATCTTCCAGACCCAGCTTCGCATCCCAGGTCCGACGCCTCTTCCCGAGCGCGTCGTGCGCAGCATGAACCGGCCGATGATCGATCACCGAGGCCCCGAGTTCGCGGCGATCCTGGCCGAGATCACGATCGGCGCGAAGCGTGTGTTCAAGACGTCCCACGACCTCTTGATGCTTACCAGCTCCGGGACCGGCGGGCTCGAGTCGGCGATCGCGAACCTGGTCTCGCCCGGAGACGAGGTCGTCGCAGCGCTTTGCGGCAACTTCGGTGAGCGGTTCGCCGCCCTGGCTGCCGCCTATGGCGCTGACGTGGTGCGGCTCGAGTTCGAATGGGGACAGCCGGTGGATCCAGATGACCTTGCCGCGGTGCTGGAGCGGCACCCGAACGCAAAGGTCGTCTTACTCACCCACAACGAAACGTCCACCGGCCTGACCAACCCATTGCAGGCTCTCGCCCGTGTCGCACATGACGCAGGCAGGATCGTGGTGGTCGACGGCGTCAGCTCAATCAGCTCGATCGCCATCGAGACCGACGAGTGGGGGATCGACGTGGCTGTGACCGGCTCGCAGAAAGGCTGGATGGCGCCGCCAGGTCTCTCTCTGGTGAGCGTGAGCGACCGCGCGTGGGCGCAGCAGGAAAAGGCTCGATCACCCCGCTTCTACTTCGACTGGAAGGAAGCCAAGACGTGGGCTGACAAGGGCATGACGCCGTTCACGCCGGCCATCGGCGTCGTGTTTGCGCTGCAGGAAGGCCTGCGCATGCTGGAGGAGGAGGGCCTCGACGCCGTTTACGAGCGGCATGAGCGCCTGGCTCGAGCCACGCAGGCAGGTCTCGAGGCGCTTGGTTTCCGGCTGTATGCGCAGGATGGCTATCGGTCGAACACCGTGACGTCTGCGACTCCACCGCAGGGTTTGGATGTCGCCGCGCTGCGCAAGCTCCTCAACGAGAAGTACGGCGTTGTAATCGCCGGCGGTCAGGGGAAGATGACGGGAAAGATGATCCGCGTCGGCCACCTCGGTGCGGTCGCCGCGGGCGATGTCATCCAGGTGCTGTGGGCCGTCGAGCAGGCGCTCGAGGAGCTCGACATCGCCCCATCCAACGGCCGGAGCGTGGCCGCGATCACAGCTTCACTTCAGGGCGTCGCCGCCGCGACCCGGTAGGCGACTTGCCCCGGATCCTGGTCGCCGACACGATCGCCGAGGACGGTCTCGAGCGTCTGCGTCGAGCCGGCGAGGTCACTGTCGTGAGCAAGCTCCAGGAAGCCGAGCTGATCGCGCGCATCCCCGAGTTCGATGCGCTCGTCGTCCGCAGCGAGACGAGGGTGACCGAGCCGATCCTCGAGGCCGGCCGGCGGCTGCGCGTGGTCGGTCGTGCCGGGGTTGGGGTGGACAACATCGACGTGTCCGCGGCGACACGCAAGGGAATCCTTGTCGTGAACGCTCCACGCGGCAACATCGTCGCGGCGGCCGAGCACACGATCGCGCTCCTGTTTGCGGTGGCTCGCTGGGTTGCGCAGGCCGACGCTTCGGTGAAGCGAGGCGAATGGACCAAGTCGAAATTCATGGGCACTGAGATCCGCGGCAAGATGCTGGGCGTCATCGGACTGGGCAACGTCGGATCCGAGGTGGCCAAGCGCGCGCACGGCCTTGAGATGGAGGTCGTCGCCTACGACCCCGTCGTTTCGGTTGAGCGCGCCGAGCTCTTCAACGTCGAGCTCGTCGCCCTCGACGATTTGCTGGAGCGCGCTGACTTCGTGACCATTCACGTGCCGCTGGTGGAGGCCAACCGCAACCTGATCGGCGCCGCTGAGCTGGCGCTGATGAAACCGACGGCGAGGCTGGTCAACACCTCGCGCGGTGGGATCGTCGACGAGGACGCGCTATACGAGGCGCTCAAGTCAGGCCGCCTCGCCGGCGCGGCGTCAGACGTTTTCGTCAATGAGCCGGCGGGCGACCATCCGCTGTTCACGCTGCCTAATTTCGTCGGGACGCCCCACATCGCGGCCTCGACTGTCGAGGCGCAGGTGTCCGTCGCATTCGATGTCGCCGAGGAGGTCGCGGCGGTGCTCGCGGGCGACCTACCGCGTTACGCGGTCAACGCTCCTTCATTACCTCCAGAAGAGCTGGCGTACCTTCGCCCCTTCGCAGGCCTCACCGAACGCTTGGCCAGGCTGTACACGCAGCTGTTCGGCGGTCGCGTCAGCACGATCGAGCTGGATGTTGAAGGCGAGCTCGCCGAGCACGACGTCAACCTGTTGGTCGCCGCCGCGATCAAGGGTGTGCTCCAACCGTTCACGGAGGACCGCATCAACCAGGTCAACGCGCGTCTGATCGCGTCGAGCCGAGGCGTCAAGCTCGTCGAGCGCCGCAGCCCGGCTCACGGCAGCTACGCGAGCCTGGTGACGTTGAGGATCGACGGCCACGAGATCGCCGGCACGGTGCTGATGGGTGAGCCGCGCGCGGTCCGGATTGATCTGTTTCGCGTCGACCTGGTGCCCGAGGGCCGCTTCCTGGTCAGCCGGCACGAAGACCGTCCGGGCGTGGTGGGCCGATTCGGCACGATCCTCGGCGAGCATGACGTCAACATCGCGAGCATGCAGGTCGGGCGGGACGGACCGCGTGGCAACGCGATGATGATCCTGGCCGTCGACGACCACGTCGGGACCGATGTGCTGACGCGACTTCGGGAGGTGGACGGCATGTCAGACCTGCGGTACGTCGAGCTACGGGGAGACTCCGACGGCTGACATCCGGGCGTTCCCCGGAATTCGTTATCACCTCGCCCGTGCAGGCGACCTGACCGCTCTCGTCTCCCCGCCATATGACGTGATCCCCGAGCCTGAGCTCGAGCGGTATCGCTCGCTTTCGCCGTACAACGTCGTCCGACTGATCCGGCCGGGAGCCGACTACGCAGGCGCCGCCGCTACGTTCGAGGAGTGGAGCCGCAAAGGCATCCTCGAGCCGGACCCGCCATCGATGTACGTCCATGAGGTCGCTTTTGAGGGGCGCCGACGCCGTGACCTGATCGCTGCGCTGCGGCTCCAGCCGTACGAGGATCGAGTCGTCTTGCCCCATGAGCGGACTCACCGCGGTCCCAAGGAGGATCGCCTTGCCCTGCTCCGCGCCACCAATGTGAGCTTCGAGCCTCTCTGGTTCACATACGAGGGGCGGGGCACCGGGGTGTCGGCAATCCTGGATGTCGTGACCGCGCGAGCTCCAGCGGTCGCTTTTAGCGGACCCGAAGGGACACAGCACCGTCTGTGGACGGTTTCCGACACGGCGCTGCACGCGGCCGTCCATGCCGCCATGAGCGACCTGCCGGTGCTGATTGCCGACGGACATCACCGTTACGAGACGACCCTGGCGCACTCGCAGGAGGTGGGGGGAGGTGCCGACGCCGCCTCCCGCTTCACACTTGCCGTGCTGACCGACCTGGACGATCCGGGGCTGGAGGTGCTGCCCACGCACCGGGTGCTGAAGGCGGGCGTGGCGGTCACCGGAGGCGAGGACATGCCGTCGCTTGAGGCCACGCTTGCAGCGCTTCGCGGGCGGGTCGCCGCCGGCACCTACCGGGACCACCGCTTCCAGTTGCTGGAATTGGAAGGGGAGGTGGCCCTGGTGGAGTTACATAGGCAGGTGATCGACAACATCCTCGGCAAGCGGAATCCGGAGGATTTCCTCATGTACACGCGCGACGCCGCGGAAGCGGTGCGGTGGGTCGACGAGGGAGTGGGCGCGGCCGCCTTCTTCCTGCCTGCGCCAGACCTGCGCCAGGTTTTGAAGCTGGCCCAAGAGGGCAAGACTCTTCCACAGAAGAGCACGTATTTCCACCCCAAGCCGCCATCCGGCATGGTCTTCCACCGGCTGGATCCAGACCGGCGGCTATAGTAAGGAACCCCTAGAGATGCCCACTTACGGTTACCGCTGTGGCAGTTGCGGCCACGAGTTCGAGATCCAGCAGAGGATCACAGACCAGCCGCTTGTCACCTGCCCAAAATGCGGGGGCAAGCTGTCCAAGATGCTCTATCCGGCCGGCATCATCTTCAAGGGCAGCGGCTACTACACGACCGACTACAAGGGAAGCGGCAACGGCTCTGCCGGGTCGAGCAATGGTGTCGCTCCGGCTGCCTCGTCCGAGGGGAGCCCGGAGAGCAAGCCCGAAACCAAGTCAGAGTCGAAGTCGGAGTCCAAGGTGGAAACCAAAGCCGAGTCCAAGTCCGAATCCAAGTCCAAGTCGAAGTCAGAGTCCAAGTCGGGTTCCACCGACAAGAAGGGGTCCTAAATGTCAAACATTCAAGCCGTCACCGACGCAGAGTTCGAGGCGTCCGTCCTCAAGTCAGAGATCCCGGTCCTGGTCGATTTCTGGGCCACGTGGTGCGGGCCGTGCCGCATGATCGCCCCGATCGTCGAGCAGATCCAGGGAGAGCTGGGCACCAAGGTCAAGGTCATGAAGATGGACATCGACGAGAACCCGGCGACCCCAATGTCGCTTGGGATCATGTCGATCCCCACAGTGATCATCTTCAAGGACGGCAAGCCTGCAGAGCGGAGCGTTGGCTACCGGCCGAACATGAAGGGCGACCTGACCGCGAAGCTCGAGGCCCTGCTCGTCTAGTTCGATCCTCCGAGCGCTAACCTAGCCGTCGAGCTGGGGATGATCGGGGGCTGGTGCCTCCCGCGGTCTTCAAAACCGTTTGCGGGGCGCTGCTGAGGCGTCCTGGGTGGGTTCGATTCCCATCCATCCCCGCCAACTGTCCTCGTTGTGACAGCCAAGTTGACAGCCACAGCAGCGGACTTCGGCGCACGCAAGTGAATTAAGTCGGACGATAGCCGGTTCCATCGGGCGGGCGTCTGGTGGCAGAAGCGAAGCGTTATCCTCGGCGCGGGCATGCCGGACGTACTAATCGAGAATCCCATCCTCAACTCGCCATACGACGAACCCCGCCGGCACTTCGTCTTTTCTGATGACGGGATTACCGGCGAGATCGCGGACACCCGCCGGGTCAGTTCGTACTTCATACCGATTCCGCCACCAAAGAGGCGCGGAGGACAGCAGATCCTCCCAGGTGATTGGCTCGGTGAGCGCATCAAGTCCAACGAATTCATCAACAGGGTCCGTGAAAGGGTATCTGTCTGGCGTCAAGGCGGGTATGTCGGCGTGACCCCGATCACCAGGTCTCTCATTGACTACTGGCGGAATCCCGAGCGAGAACGCCCCCTCTTCTTCTGCCAAATCGAGGCCCTCGAGACGGTCATCTACGTCTCCGAAGTGGCGAACCGCTATGGCGACGCATGGATCGAGAATCGGCTTCGTGAAGAGAACGAGGCGAGCAACCCAGGTCTCTTTCGTGTCGCTTTGAAGATGGCGACGGGGTCAGAAATACATTCGTACCGATGCCGACTCCATCAAGAGGGACAACCTGGGAAGTCTGCCAAGGTTCTGATCCGCTGCGAACGGAATCCAATCGGCGCCTCGCCGCCTTACCTGATTGGGCGGCGCAGCCCGATGTTATCGATAACTACCCCCTATCGCTTCCTATCATCGGGGAGGTAGGTCGGCGACTCTACGTCGTTATCTAGGGAGTGGCGGAGATTGGGTCAAGAGCTCGACCGCCCGGCCAGGCTCACTCCCGAGATCGCGCTTCCCCGAGCATCCGGGAGCAATGCAGCGCAGCCACCACCCGCGCGGAGACCGGTCAAAGCGCATCGGCCTCTTGCATACGGGGCATGGTTCCGGTCGGCGCACCCTCTCCACTTTCGCGTAGAGATTCTGCCCATCGACCAGCGTAACGCCAGTCTTGCGTGCCTCAGCCTGTGCGTCCGTGGTAAAGGCCGACAGGGTCACAAAGATTCCCGCGGGACCTGTCAGCCCCTCTCTGAATAGTGTTCCTTCGAATCGCCGGATTTCATCAACGTTGACGTACCAAGATTCCCAGCGCTTGCACTGAACGATTGTGCGCTGACCCTCGCGTGTGAGTTCAAGATCAATATTGCCGTCAGGTGCGTCCTGGCGGCCGGTCTCTCGAACCGCCCACCCTTCGCGCCGGAATGTCTCACCCACCAGCCACTCGAACTCCTCGGCGCTCAGGAGGCGAAGGTCCGTAGTCCACTCGACCAGATGCCGTCGTTTGGCGGCCTCTATCTGCGCCGAAAGCCAGCCCAGACTTATGACTCCGGCGAGGACGGTCCCGAGTAAGTTGGCCTCTACCAGTGCGCCAGTGGACCAGTGCAGAGCGAGTGGCAAAAGTAATCCAGCGCCCGGATAGAAGAGGAGCGCAATGACCGCGACGATCCAGCCTGAAAGTCGGGTCACCAGCCCTAGAACAGCTCGTTCGAGAAGGTCGCTCAGCGTAGACACGACGAAAATGGTCGCACGCCAGCGTTGGATGCATAGGCCGCGTAATCCATGCCGATGCGATCCCCCAACGGTGCGGGAGTCCTGCCTTTCGAACCTAGTCGCTCCCGTCTCCGCTCCAAGGCGTTGACGGCGCTTGCCGAAAGGAACAGGTCCTGGCCGTCTCTGGGCGGGGATCAACTGGCCGCGCGCTCGGCAATGAGGGCTTTGGCGATCAAGTTCGCGGCCGTTTCGGCCATTCCTGGCCCTTTTTGAAGCACCGCCGTCACCCCCGTCTTCTGCAATGACAGACTTTCTGCCGCATCGAGGTCCTTCACCGTCACCACCACGACCGGGATGCCAAGCCCGTACCTGGTTCGCAGCCGCTGAAGAAAAGCCTCGCCCGGAAGCCCGGGCAGAAGCAGGCCCAGCACGACAGCGCGCGGCATCTGCTTCGTCATGAGGCGCTCGGCCACCTCCGCGTCCGCGGCCCAGATCGAGCTCAGTCCACTCGCGGCCAGCTCGGCCTCCAGCAAGTGGGCGAAACCCAGATCGTCCTCAACCACGAGGACCTCTCCAGTTTGGGCACGTTCGCGAGCCAGTGGGACGGTGAAGTAGAAGAGGGAACCCTTGCCCAGGCCCTCGGAGCGAGCACCGATCTTGCCCCCGTGGGCTTCGACGATGTTCTTGCTGATGGCGAGGCCGAGTCCGGTGCCCTTGATCCCCCGGTGGTCGGGGCTGTCGACGCGATAGAACCTGCGAAACACCTGAGACAGGGCGTCGCCCGGGATGCCCAGGCCCTCGTCTAGAACGTCGACCTCGACCATGCCTTCAACGACGGCGGCACCGACGATGATCAAGCCGCCATTGGGAGAGTACTTA
>DATCPW010000326.1:0-4930 GCA_036569865.1 Candidatus Dormiibacterota bacterium | reverse complement strand
TGGCATCGGCGAGCGGGCCGGCAACACATCCCTCGAGGAGATCGTCATGCTCCTTCGCGTCCGGCAGTCGAGGCTCGGCCTCGAATGCGCCGTGGAACCCACCGAGATCACCCGGACGTCACGGCTGGTCGCGGAGCTCACCGGCACGCCGGTGCAGCCGAACAAGGCGGTCGTGGGCGCCAACGCGTTCGCGCACGCCGCGGGCATCCACCAGGACGGCATCCTGAAGGACCGCTTGAACTACGAGATCATGACGCCGGAGGACGTCGGCCTTGCAGATTCGCGGATCGTGCTGACCGCCCGGTCGGGGCGCCACGCCTTCCACCACCGGCTGAGTCGGCTCGGCGTGGTGCTGACGGAGGCCCAGACGCAGGCTGCCTGGAAGCTGTTCAAAGAGGTCGCCGACAACAAGCGCGAGGTCACCGACGAGGACCTCCGCAAGATCGTCACGGCCCCGGAGAGCGGCGGGGGCGGTTTTGCCGACCAGTCCAACGATCACAACCACGTCGCGGACACGCTCCGGCACCTGATCTTCGGATAACGGCGCGATAACGGCGCGGGTGAGGACACAAGTCCTCCCCCGCGGAACCCCCTCCTGTTAGCCACGACGCCTGGAGGTGTTTGGAAATGGAGGGCTGGGTGACGGCCGGAGTAAATCCGGCCTTGACGCCACGCCTTGTCGGGTAACGGCGCGGGTGAGGAACAAGCTCCCGCGACAGAGTCGCGGGGGCCCCAGCGGACGCTGCGCCTTTTCGTAGCCAGATGCGCGAGAAGGAGTGAATGTAGCGGCGGTCCCTGCCGAGGCTCGGTGATGGCCGGAGTAAATCCGGCCTGGACGCCACGCCTTGTCCTGGAAAACAGACCGCCGACCGGGGCGCAGGCCGCGGCGGGGAAGCACTCTACCGCGGACCTGCGCGCCGGAAGGCGATCGATCGACCGTCCAACTCGATCTGAAACTAGCTTAACGGCCCCGTTAACTCTAGCCTTTATGCGGGCACGCGTCCATTTACGCGGCCTGGGAGGTGAGAGATATGCGCAGGTTCGGATTCGTCTTCACCGTCGCCACGATGGCCGCCGCTCTGATGGCCCTCTTCTCGACGACCGGGTTGGCCGATGTATGGCCACCGCTTAAGTAGGCCCAAGCCTAAGTAAGCCCTGCCGGGATTGCTGCCACAGGCGCGCCTGCCGCGCCGGATGCCACACGCCCGTGCCACCGTTAAGTAATTTCGGTTAAGCTCCCAGCGTGGTTCAGACCGGTGACCGCCGGCGAGTGACCGTTCCCGACGGGGACGGCCCGACTCGGCGTGCCGGGCATCGGCGTTTGCCTGGAGTAGATCTCCGGCCCGGGGCGGTCAAGCAGGCCCGCATGGAGGCCGGCCTCAGCCTCGCCAAGGTTGGCCAGGGCTGCGTTACAGCCCCTGCGGTCTACCTGATCGAAACGGGCCGCACGCGCCCCTCGCTGCCCACTCTTGAGCACATTGCCCGCCGGCTCGGCAAGTCGGTCGAGTTCTTCCTGGCCGACCAGAGCGGTGGCGCCGATGACACCAGGACCGGGCTCATCGAGCTCGAGGCGATGGTGGCCGAAGGCCGGCACCAGGAAGCGATCACGCATGGCGAAGAGTTGCTAAAGCTCAGCACGTCGGCGCACCGCCTGGGCCAGCTGCGCTTCCTGCTCGGCCAAGCGTATTTGACGCTGGCCCAGTCGGACAAGGCGGCCTCCTTGCTGCGCCAGGCACACGCCCACTTCGAGTCGGTCGATGACGCGCTGATGCTGGCCGAGTGCATGGGCTACGAAGCGCATATCGCCTGCATGACGCAGCAGCCAGACGCGCAGCAGCTTGCCGAACGTGCCCTGGCAGTTTGCCGCGGCATCAATCCGGTGCCCGCCCCAACAGAAACCAGGCTCCTGTCGATTCTTGCCACGGTTCATGTTGCCAACCGGGGTTGGGATGCCGCGATCGCCCTTTACGAGGAAGCCATCGAGGCGGCAGGGTCGGTGTTTGACCTGTCCAGGATGGCCAAGATGTACAGCGGGCTCAGCGCTGCTTATCGCGAAACGGGACACGTCGACGCCGCCGTCAAGTACGCCGGCCGGTCCATCGCCCTGCTCGAGGTGCTGCGCGACCGCGTCTCGCTCGCCCGCGCGGAGAACAACCTGGGCCTGATCCTTTTGGCACAGGGAGATCGAAAGTCAGCCGCCAAGCATCTAGATCGATCGCTCGAGCTGGCGGAGGAGGCGAACCTCGAGATCGGCCGCAGTCACGTGCTCATGAGCCTGTGTGAGCTCAGCCTCGCGCAGGGCAACGTCCTGGGCGCGCGCCAATTTGCCGACCAGGCGCTTGACATGGCTGAGCGCATGAAGGAAGCCGCCAACGTCGCCGAGGCGCACGTCTGGTTGGGCAGGATCGCGGCCGAGGTGGGAGACGACGAGCTCGTCGACACCGAGTTCGCGATCGCCATCCAGCAGCTGGCCGAGGTGGGCGTGGAGGAGCGCCTGCTGCGCTGCCACGGCGTCTACGCGGAGATCCTCGAGAAGCGTGGGCAGCTAAAAGAAGCCTACGTGCACATGAAGAAGGCCTTCTCGGCGAGCCGGCCCGGATTACTCCAGGCCGAAGACAGCGAATCCGAGGAACGCGCCACCACCGCCTAGTTGGGGCCATTCGGGCACAAATGGTCGTATCCCCTGCCAAGTCACTCGCCTTTTGTGCCCTTTTGGTCGGCTTTTGTGGCGTTACTGGCACAGCTCGCTACTGCTAACGTAGTTTTGGCGCCCGCCGACGTTATAGAAATCGTAGGGAGGTAAGTCCGGCTGGCAAAGTCGCTGCGCAACTCGAAGCTCTCTCTTGCCGCCGAGACCGTCATCGCCGACTACCGCCTGGCCTACAGCAGCCGCCGGGCGAGCATCATCGGCCGCGCCGAGGTGCTGCGCGGCAACGCCACATTCGGCATCTTCGGCGACGGCAAGGAGGTCGCCCAGCTGGCGATGGCCAAGGCCTTCCGCCCTGGCGACTGGAGGGCGGGCTACTACCGCGACCAGACCTTCATGTGGGCGACGCGGATGTCGAACATCCGCGCCTTCTTCTCACAGCTCTACGGCAACGCGACCGTGGACGCCGACCCTTCGTCCGGCGGCCGCCAGATGGGCAACCACTTCGCGACGCGATTCCTCGATGACAAGGGCGAGTTTCTCCGCTCAGTCGAGATGCCGAACTCGACCGCCGACGTCTCCAACGTGGCGGGCTGGATGCCGCGCCTTGTCGGCCTCGCCTACGCATCGAAGCTCTACCGCCAGAACCCCCAGCTGAAAGCCGCCCAGGACGGGTTCTCCGTCGACGGCAACGAGGTCGCCTTTGGCACCATCGGCGATGCGGCCACCAGCGAGGGTCCGTTCTGGGAGACGATCAACGCCATCGGCGTGCTGCAGGTCCCGGTGGCGATGTCGGTCTGGGACGACGGTTATGGCATCTCGGTGCCGATCACAGCCGAGACCACAAAGGCTTCCATCTCCGACGTGCTTCGTGGCTTCACCCCCGATGACAGACCAGGGATCGACATCTACGTGGTTCCGGGTTGGGACTACGCCGCGCTCGTCGAGGCGTACGTAAACGGGGTCGAGCGCGTGAGGCGGGAGCACAAGCCGGCGCTGTTCCACATCAACGAGATGACACAGCCGCAAGGACACTCCACGAGCGGCAGCCACGAGCGCTACAAGACCAAGGAGCGATTGCGATTCGAGAAAGAGTTCGACTGCATCGTTCGAATGCGCGACTGGATCATCGAGTCCGGGATCGCGAGCGAATCGCAGATCGAGGGCTGGGAGGCCGCTGACAAAGAGGCGGTCGAGGCGGCCCGCGACCTTGCATGGGAGGCGTTCCAAACTCCGATACGCGAGGAGCGCGATCGCCTGGTTGCGATCCTCAAGCGCAGCGATTCCTCCGAGGTCGCCGAGCTGACCGACACGCTCTCTGAGGCCTCGAAGGTGACGCGCTCGCAGGTGATCTCGAGCGCCTCACGAGCCCTCAACGAGCTGCGCGGCACCGACTCGCCTCAGCGATCGGAGCTGGCCCGCTTTCTCAAGCAATACCAGCAGGAGAACCTTGAGCGCTACAACTCGCACCTCTACAGCCGCTCAAAGCATTCGCCGCTGAAAGTGCCGGTGGTGCCTGCCGAATATTCGGACAAGTCGCCTTCGGTTGACGGCCGGCAGGTCCTGCTGCGCAACTTCGACGCCAACTTCGCGCGCGATCCGCGACTGTTCGTGATCGGCGAGGACGTGGGCAAGCTCGGCGACGTGAACCTCGTCTTCGAGGGACTGCAGGCCAAGTACGGAGACCTGCGGCTCACCGACACAGGGATCCGGGAGGCCACGATCCTGGGCCAGTCCATTGGATCTGCGATGCGCGGGCTGCGCCCGATCTGCGACATCCAGTACCTCGACTATTTCCTCTATGCGCTCCAGACCGCGTCCGATGACCTGGCGAGCCTGCACTGGCGCACCGTGGGCGGCCAGAAGGCCCCGGTCGTCATCCGCACCAAGGGACACCGCCTCGTGGGCATCTGGCACTCGGGCTCGCCGATGGCCGTCGTCCTCAACGCGCTGCGCGGGATCTACGTTGCGGTGCCCCGCAACATGACCCAGGCCGCAGGCTTCTACAACACGCTGTTCAGAGGCGACAACCCAGGGCTCGTCATCGAGGTCCTCAACGGCTACCGCCTCAAGGAGCGCGTGCCCGACAACGTGGGCGAGTTCACGGTTCCCCTTGGTGTGCCCGAGGTCCTGCGTGAGGGATCCGATGTCACGGTGGTGACGTACGGCGCTTGCTGCGCCATCGCGCTCGAGGCGGCCGGCATGCTCCAGGATCTCGGGGTTTCCACCGAGGTCATCGACGTGCAGACGCTCAACCCCTTTGACATGAACCAGACGATTGTG
>DATCPW010000325.1:0-1904 GCA_036569865.1 Candidatus Dormiibacterota bacterium | reverse complement strand
TGTTCCATACCCT
Organism: Candidatus Dormiibacterota bacterium; assembly: GCA_036569865.1. Lineage (GTDB taxonomy): Bacteria > Chloroflexota > Dormibacteria > Dormibacterales > Dormibacteraceae > Palsa-872. The sequence goes on along the minus strand of DATCPW010000325.1, from coordinate 1,891 downwards.
AGGGCCCGAACGCGCTCTCGATCCGATCCAGGCCTATGGCTTCATCAAACTTGCGCCGACACAGCACGCCGTCCCGTTGGTCCTCGCCCCGAAACTCGGCCAGAGGTTGGACGAGGCTAAGGTCCATCGCTCGGCAGCGTACCGTTTCCGTGAGTGGACTGGCCTTCGTTCAACCACATCAGTAGATCGGTGGCGGGGATACCACGTAACAGCGGCTGCAGCGCTCCCCAATCTTGAGATCAAGCGAGGATTACCCGCTGCGCTCGGGGCGGATCAAGACCAAGCCTGATAACACCGGCAGTTTCGTGGAGCCTCCCACTCTCAGTAGCAGACCGCTCAAGGCCGATTAACGCGGAGGTATGTGGCTTGGCTTCGCGGGGGGACCGAAAGTGAGGAATGAGCTAAGGCGAACGCGCCCAGACACCTTTGGAACCGCTCGATTGCTGTCAAATAGGGTGTCAAATCTGATGTCAAACAGGCTACGTGGACTGCCAGTGTGGGCTATCACTATGGGGTTCCGAATACGAAATCGATGGTGGACCCGAGGGGATTCGAACCCCTGACCTTCTGACTGCCAGTCAGACGCGCTCCCAACTGCGCCACGGGCCCACGACGGGGAGGAGAAGATGATACCGCCCACATCTGACCCGACCTCCCAACGCCGCTACCGCCCATCCGAACGCATGAAGACGAGCGAAATCGGGGGAGCACCTGGCGCCGAAAAGCTGAACGGTCGTCCGACTACGGTCGGGTGCGGGCGGGCCAGCGCCTCCGGCGGCTGTGATTGACGGTCGCCGGCTGCGAAGGGCGATGCGCCGCTTGCGCCGGCCGCGTGCTGCGCTCGCGGTAGTGCCAGCTGCCTTCCTCGAGAAGGCGGTTGGTGTCCAGCTCGCGGATGTCGGGTGCGCCCTGCCGGCTGAGCTTGACCCACGCCAGCTCGTCTTCCGGTGTGACGAATGTGAGCGCTCGCCCCGCCTCGCCCATGCGAGCGGTACGGCCGACCCTGTGCGTGAGCCACTGCGCCGAATCAGGCAGCTCGAAGTTCACGACCAACCCGACATGGTTCACGTCGATGCCGCGCGCCGCCACGTTGGTGGCGACAAGGATCTGGCTGCGCCCCTCGCGGAACGACGCCATCGCCCGGTCGCGAATCGCCTGTGAAAGGTCTCCCTGCAGCTCGACCGTGTTGTGACCCAGCTGACGCAGGCTGTGGTTGAGCTTCTTCACGCCGTGCTTGGTGCGCCCGAAGATGATCGCCGTGCCACCGTGACGGTTGAGCAGCCGGCTCAACGTCTGCAGCTTGTGCTCTCGTGCCACGCGCAGCATGCCGTGCTCGAGGGTCGGACCACCTTCGGTCTTCAGCCTCACCTGCACCGCGTCCTGTGTGTGCTTCTCCGCCATGTTGCTGACCCACGTCGGCATCGTTGCCGAAGCCAGCACCGTCTGCGGCTGGTATGTGAGGCCGAGCAGTTTCTCGACCGACGGCGCGAAGCCGGCGTCGAGCATCTCGTCGGCTTCGTCGAGCACGAGGTACTCGATTCGTGACAGCGACACCTTGCCCTGCCCCACCAGGTCGAGGATCCGGCCCGGCGTCCCGACGACGACGTCGACGCCACCCTTGAGGGCGAGCCTCTGCGTCGCATATCCGACGCCGCCATACAGAACTGTCGACCGGAGGTCGCACTTCATCGACCGGAGCACCTTCTCCACCTGGAGGGCGAGCTCTCGGGTCGGGGTGACGATGAGCGCTTTGGGCCCGGCGCCGCGCCGAGGCAGCCGCTCGATCATCGGGATCAAGAAGGCGAGAGTTTTGCCTGAGCCTGTGGGCGCCTCGATGACGACATCGCGCCCTTGCATGAGGGCTGGAATCGCTTCAGCCTGGACTTGAACC
>DATCPW010000324.1:0-5911 GCA_036569865.1 Candidatus Dormiibacterota bacterium | reverse complement strand
GTGGATCGTTTGCGGTCACGATGAAGGTAGAGATCCCACCTTCGAGCGCAAGCCTGGCGAGCTCCGCGGCCATCTCGCGCGCAGGCGCTTCATATGTTCCCAGGTTCAGGAGCCGCCGGATCGCGCGCGGTTCGCGCCCGGCGCCGGCAGCCGCCGCGTCGATGATGGCGTTGCCGGCGGCGAGGTCGCCCAGCCGGTAGTGCTTGCCCTCGAACCGCACGCCTCCCTGCTTACCGGCGTCCCACAGCTCGCGAATCACGTGGATGCTCCTCTTGGGCTTGTGGAGCGCACTCCTTCATCACGTTGCGAATGGCAGCAACGATCGGCTGAAATTCCGGCGTCACCTTCGCCGTGACGAACGCGTCGACGGTCATCTTCGCGGGCATTTTCAGTGAGAGCCGGGAGATTCGCCCGCGGCCAGCCGCGCTGTCAGTTGCCATGACGCAAGTTATAACCCAGCGATACCCGCTGCACCAGCCGCTGTCCTCCGCCACAATCGGCTGATGGGCCACGAGCTGCGCACGCGCCTTTGCCACGAGATGGACATCGAATATCCCATCTTTTCCGTCGGCTTCGGCGATGGCGCACGACCAGGGCTGGTCGCAGCCGTCTCAAACGCAGGCGGATTCGGCGTCCTTGGGGCCGGAGGCACGGGCGAAGGGACGGTCATTGGCAAGAGGACCTCGATCAATGGCGCGCCCCAGGAGTGGCCGCGCTACGCGGTGGGCGCAATCCCGCCGGATTTCGAGCGCGACCTCGTCCGCGATGCCGAAGCCGCGCTCAAGTGATCGATTCCCAGCCCAAGCTGTACGGAGAGTTGGCCGAGTGGTGGCCGACATTCTCGACGCCGGAGGGCTATCGAGACGAGGCGGCATTCTTGAAACGCGTGCTCGTCAAGGCATCCACGCCTCCGCCGCGCAAAGTGTTGGAGCTTGGTTCGGGCGGAGGCAACAGCGCGTTCCACCTCAAGACTCGCTTTGACCTGACGCTGGTGGACCTGTCACCGAACATGCTGGCGGTCAGCCGCGCGCTGAACCCCGAATGCGAACATATCCAGGACGACATCCGCACCATGCGCCTGGGTCGGACGTTCGATGCGGTGTTCGTGCACGACGCCATCTGCCACATGACGACCGAGTCCGACCTGCTGGCCGCGATGGAGACCGCTTTCGTGCACTGCCGTCCCGGCGGAGTCGCGCTCTTCGCCCCCGACTTCGTGCGAGAGACCTTTGTCGAGAACCTCGACCAGGGCGGCAACGACACCGAACGCGGCAGCGTGCGCTTCTTGCAATGGACCACCGACCCGGATCCGACCGACACGACCTATGTCGTCGACTTTGCGATTCTTATTCGGAACCGTGAGGGCGGGATGCGGGTCGAGCATGATCGGCATACCTACGGCCTCTTCCCCCGCGCTGACTGGCGGCGGCTCCTGCGCGAGGTTGGATTCGTGCTCAAAACCCCACGCGCGATGCTCGACGAGTTGGGTCGGGACGTCTTCGTCGGCACACGGAGGCGATAGCCAGCCGGCATCTAGCGTTCAAATCCGCCGTCCATTCGGCGTTCGCCTCCGCGCGACTTAATTGATGAGTCGCGCGGCTGGCGGGGCCGGTGCGTAGTTGGGGTTGAAGTCAATGCCGACGCTGGCGCCGCCGGAGACCGTGGCGGTGTAGACGATGACCTGGCCGGCGAGCGGGGCTCGGTTGCCTCCGTTGATCGTCCAGTTCGCGGCGGGGGTGTAGATCGTCCCGATGTACTGCGTCGCCGAGCCGCCGTTCATGGAGTTCGAGCATGTGTTGGCGGCCGGCTGGTAGATGACTATCCAGTTGTACTGCTCGCCGCTGAAGACGTAGGTCGCGCCCTGGGCGTTTTGGTTCATACACGAACCGGCGGGCATGTAGAACTGGACCGCGCCGGGAGTGACCCTTGCCCCGGCGCAGGGCGCGTTCGCATCGCCAGGATTCGACGACGGCACGCAGTAGTTTTCGTTGGCGACATCGCCGCCGGTGTCGGGCGCGTACTGCAGCTTCATCGGCGCGTTCTCCTGCGAGAGCAACCCGGGCGGCAGCGGGCAACCGCTGAAGCATTGCGGTGCGAGCTCACTGTCCGGAACCTGACACTGCTTCGCACGGCTCTGCGCGAAGCACGGAATGGTCGGGGAAAGGTTGTTGTACGCGAGATTGCAAATCGAGACTGGGGCCGCTGGGCACGCCCAGCCGAGGACTCCGTTCACCAGGGTCTTGTTGGCGCCGCTCGGGTAGGGGCCGGTCGCCACTGCCGGAGGAGCGCCGCCGTCAGTGAATCCCGGCGCCAGGAAGTGGCCGACAAATGAGAAGTTGGTGGTGACTCCATCGCAGCCGTTCGGATTGACGTAGACGTCGTAGTACTGCGCGCCCGGCGCGTTACGCGTGATGTTGACGTCGATACCTGGCGGCTGGGAGTCGTTGGTGCTGATCTGCTTGCAGGCCGAGGGGGCGCTTTCGCGCCGGCATCCGGGGGCTGCCAGGCAAGGGTTCGGCGCCACGGTCGGGTCCAGAAACTCGTCGTACCGCACCGAGGTCAGCTCGACTCCCCAGTTCCCAGCCCCGCCCTGATGCTTGATGCCTTGCCCCGCGCCGACCGTCACCACGGTCAGGTTGAATGCGCCCGCACAGGTGACTCCGTTCTGGTTCCAGAACTGCGGATTCGCGACCGCGGTGGTGCCGGGGGCGCCGTAGCTCTCCTCGTCGGGAGCCTTCAGCTCGTTGGACAGCAGGCTACCGCCGGCGTCCGATGAGTATCCGTTTGTCCACGTATAGACGCCGGCATCGAGGAAGGCACAGCTCGCGGAGCCGCCGGTCAGGTGGAAGTTGCCGTACTGGCCGGGCAACATCTCAGTCCAGGTGCCCCGGTTGTACTGGCTGTAGCTCTGGGGCGTCGGATAGTACGGAACGGAGCCCGCCTGATACGCCGGGTCGGGAAGCGAGGGGGCGGGCACCACCGCGGTGCCCTGCGTATCACCGGGGTTGCACGGCGGCGGATAAGGGATGAAGCCGGGGGTGGAGTTGTAGCAGTAATAGCTGGCCGAGCTGCAGGTCGAGCCCGCGGCTCCGTAACAGTTGCCCGCCTCCTGCAGGTTGGCATCGACGCACGCAGTCCCGTTGGAGTAGGTGTCGCCCAGGATCGTCAATGTGGTGGAGCCTTTCAGGTCGGTGGCGCAGTTGCCGTTGCTCAGGGTGAGGAGCGCCGGCGTCTGACGCTGGTTGCCCACGATCGCGGTGGCCGTGGCTGTGATGGTGACTGCGCCCGGCCCGCCGAAAACTCTGATGAACGCCAACGGCAGGGAATGGGTCGTCGTCAGCTGAAACTCATATCCGTTGAACTGCGTGTCGGTGGCGACGATGGTCAGCGTGTAGCCGCTCGCGTACGTGACCACGTCGGTGTCCTGCTGCAGGTTTGCCTTGGGGCCCACCTTGGTGGTGGTGGTGACGTCGGAGGTGGAGCCCCCGTAAAGGTGCAGGTTGTCCTCGTAGATCTGCTTCGACTTCGGCAGGGTGCTCCCGTAAAGGTCGTGGAAGTTCTCGTACCAGTCGCCAGCGGCCAGCGCGGCCGCGTCGACGGCGGTCTGCTGGTCGCGGCGGTCGACGTAGGCCCGGCCGGAGTCGATCGCCAGCCCGAGCATGGCGAACAGGACGAGGATAAGAAGGCCGACCAGAACTATTGCTTGGCCCTTCTGTGGGTGCCACGTGCGTCCGCCAGGTCGGGTTGTCGCGATCGTGCGCCTCACCGGCCGTCAGCCTAGGGCTTCGAGGCCGTGGGGGTTTCGTCCGCATCTGGCGTGGTTTTTCTACTTCCGTTCGCAGATGCGGCAGCGCTGGCAGCCTTGCCGTGCTTGTTCGCGACCGCGCTGACGCATTTGCCGATCCCGTGCTGGCCGGCGGTTAGGGCGGCCTTGCATTTCGCGACCGCGGCCGTCACCTCGGCGCCGTGACCTTTTGCCTGTGGCTGATTGCTCTGAGCAGAATTGGCAGTCGTCTGCTGAGTATTGGTGGACGCGAGGTGGATCGTCGCGACGGCCAGGCCGCCGCCGGCGGCCACGCCGACGGCCCCCGCCAGCAGGGCTAGGGCCAGCTTGGATGCGCTGAAGAATCGAACCAGTGACGTGAACAGCATCGGGAGTCCCTCCTGGACTTGTGGATTAAAGGGCCGTCCGCAATGGCCCGTCGGATAGATCAACCCGCGACCCACCTCATCTAACGACGGTGCCACGAACGTCAACTTGCGAGCAGGATGTCCCGCGCGCCCGCGTCATACCGTTGTTGACCATGTCCGAGCTGAAGTACAAACCAGGATCTGTCGAAGACTTCGACCGCTTGTATCAGTCGAGCTTCAACCGGGTCCTCTACACGATCTACGGCGTCCTCGGTGATCGCGCTGCGGCCGAAGACTGCACGCAGGACGCCTTCGTCCGAGCGTTCAAAGCCTGGAAGGCGTGGAAGCCTGACGCGCCGGCCGAGGCGTGGTTGCACCGAATTGCGATCAATGTCGCCTACAACCACATCCGCCAGAGGCGCATGCGGGAGGTCGGGGAACTGGTGCGAAGGCTCGGCCGCCCAGCGCCGGGCGAGGATCCCGCCAAGCTCGCGGAAGGCGGCGAGCTGTTTCGCGCCATTCGCAAGCTTCCACCCGACCAGGCCGCCGCGGTTGTGCTCCGGCACCACCACGGCTATACGAACCGAGAAATTGCATTTGCTCTCGGTGCGCCTGAAAGCACTGTCGCTTCGCGCCTGGCCAAAGCCAAAGGTCGCTTGCGCGAAGAGCTCAAGTGGCCCAAATCGCACGAACCGGAGCGTCGGGCTGCGAGGCCCTTCGTTACTGAGGGCGACGCGCGGGTTGTACTTACCGATGGGCCAGTCAAGTGAGCAGGCGATGAACGACGAGTTCGACCTCTGGCTGAAGGACGAGCTGGACAAGGGCTACACACGCTTTAGTGCGTCGCCAGCGCCGGTCGGCGCTCCATATCGCGTAGGCGCGCACGCCGGGATTACGCGCAGGCCTCGGAGCCGCGCCGCCAGGATCGCCATGGTCGTGGTCGCTGCTGCGATCGGCCTGATGGCGACGACAGTGCTTGCTGCTGCAGCGGTCACCGGCAGTGCCAATCCGCAGACATGGGGTCAATACGTCAGTGACGCCGTCAGCACTTGCAAAAGCGAACTGGCCAACGGGCAACACGGCATCGGCCAGTGTGTAAGAGCGATCGCACATCAGAAAGGGCCTCAGGAAAGGGACCAGCACTCCAACGCCAGTGGCAATGGCGCCAGCAAGTCGCATCCGAGCCCCAAAGGCCGGCCCAGCGGCCTTCCAGGCGGACCGCCGAGCACAAGGCCCTAGCCAAAGAAGAGCAGCTGCCGCGGCGGCGCCGCGAACGGCTCGCTGATAGGTCACTAAACCGGCCCTGTCCTTGCTCCCAGTTCAGGCGTGGTGTACGCTCTTGGCGATCGATTTGTCGGTCTTATCGGTGGGGTCGGGATGACGGTCGAAATAGTGTGAAGGCTTTCAAGTACGAGTCGCCGGATGGTGCGGCCGAGAGGCCGTGGGGGGACCACGGCCGGCTGGATGCCGTGAGGTCCTGGCTGGCCAGCGGCCACCACATATTTGGCGTCGATCCCCGCCGCCGCCGCGGACACCACGGCCACGCGCGGCAGCTGCTCGCCGACGATCTGCCGGCAAACCAAGCGGCCACTGGAGAATGGCAGGCGCTGGCGTCCGCGTTGGACAGGCACACCGTCCGCGGTGGCATGTCCGAGCTGAGCGCTGAGGAACGCCGCGTCATCACGCTCGCGTACCTGGAGGGCCGAACCAACCGCGAGATCGCGGCCATCCTGGGGGTTTCGGTTAGCACGGTGAGGCGACGTCAATGGGTAGCGCTCAA
>DATCPW010000323.1:0-1761 GCA_036569865.1 Candidatus Dormiibacterota bacterium | reverse complement strand
TGGAGCGAGAAGTTCGCGACGCGGATGTTGTACGCGTCCTTGTTCTCGTAGATCCACTGCGCAGCCCGGATGACGTCGCTCGTCATCGCCATGCCGTTCTCGTCCATGACCCGGATCGGCAGGATCTTGGCCGCCGGAGCTGCACCGGCCACGGTGTTGCCGTTGCTCGCCGCGATGCCCGCGACGAACGTTCCGTGGCCGCGATCGTCACCAGTCGCGTTCGGGGTGAGCGAGCTCAGGTTCACCTGCGGAAGCAGGCGCGACCCAAAGTCGCTGCGTCCGCTCTGGACGCCCGAGTCGACGATCGCGATCGTCGGGGCGTTCAGCGTGGCGGCGGTCTGTGACCAGAGCGCCGCGTTGCCGGACTGGTAGGGCCAGAGCTGCTCGGAATACGAGCTGACCTTCACCTTGGAGTCAGGAGTGACCGTGAGGCCCTCCACTCCGGCAAGGCTGTCGACGACCGCGGCCGGAACCTCGACCGCAACCGCGCCGACCAGCTTGAGCTCCTTCTTGGCCTTGCCAAGGCCCTTCAACGCCTTGTCGGCCTCCTTGGAGCCGCCCGTGCTCTGGATGATGATCCGAATGTTCTGGTTCGGGTGGTCGTGTGCCTTCTTCAGCAGGCCGGGGGAAACGTATGTGGCGCCCTTCGGGGAGCCCTTGCCACCGTCACCCGCGGCTGCCGCCAACGGAAGCGCCAGCGCGACGACCGCCATGAAGGCACCGGCGACACGACGTCCGCCTTTCCCCCACAGCGCGCTCGACCGCAGCTCGCCCTTCCGGCTACCCGCACCCCAGAGCGCGCTAGAGCGCACATCCGAGTGCGAGGCATTGGGACTTGACCGCATTCCTCTCCAATCTTCCGCGCGCCGCGCGGAGCCGCTTTCTCCCTTGACAGACGCCCTACTCCGCGCCTGCATTGAACTCTCACTCCATGCGGGTGACGGCACGTCCCCCGGAAGGGTCAGGCGCGCAAGTTCACTCGTTTGGGGGAGAAAGCTCCGCAACGGCTTGACGCGTGGCCAGCGCGGCCATGAGCAGTTCCGGATGGGTGATCATCCAGATGTGCCCACCAGTAGCGCACACCTCTCGGTAGCCGGCGCCGAGGAGCTCGGCCAGCCGACGGCAATGCGCAGGCGTAATCAGCTCGTCCGTGCTGCATCCGATCACGCTGCAGCGGATCCCATGGGTACGGATTTGCTCGAGCTCGTTAGTGAGGTCAAGGGCCTGTACGGCCCGGGCAAGCCGTAAGGCGCTCATTGGCGCGGCCACCGCGGCGGAGCTAGCGCGGCAGAGCTCGCGAGCCGGATACGAACCACGAACAACCTGGCCGACGAACGCCGCAAAGCTTGCGCTGATCGGCTTGGTAACCGGCAGTCCTGAGGGCGACAGCAAAATCAGCTCCGCAATCTGTTCGGGTCGATCGGCGGCCGCGAGGACAGCGAGCGCACCGCCCATCGAATGCCCGGCAACCGACACAAGCGTCCGGCGGCGCGCGATCTCCGCTTCGAGCCAGCGTCGGTAGGCGCAAAGCTCCCCACGAGTTGCCCTGAACGTCGGCGGGTCGAGCGGTTCCCAGTCCGCCGGCAACCCCCGCGCATAGAGCGCGGCGGTCGCGCCCCAGCCGGGCACAAAGAGATTCGTCGTCAATGGGCCCGCCTGGATTCGAACCAGGGACCGACGGATTATGAGTCCGGTGCTCTGACCAGCTGAGCTACGGGCCCGCAGCGAGAGCCTATCGCCGGCGGAGGCGGGCCTCGACCG
>DATCPW010000322.1:0-6303 GCA_036569865.1 Candidatus Dormiibacterota bacterium | reverse complement strand
GGGCATGAAGCCGCACGCCTCGACCAGGACCTCGCTCAGCTCTTTGCCCCAGCAGCCCGCGTTCTGATAGACAGCGCCGCCGACTGACCCTGGCACGCCGATCGCGAATTCGAACCCGCGCAGGTTGGCGTCGGCTGCGATTCGCGCAAGGCGCATCATCTTGAGCCCGGCGGCCGCGGTTATCCGCGTGCCGTCGAGGTGGTGCTCGCGCGTCACCACGCGCACGACCAGACCTTCGATGCCCGCGTCCGCGATCAACAGGTTGGTGCCTGCGCCGAGCAGAAAATATGGGATCCCCCGCTCGCGGCTGCCTTCGATTGTCTTCTCGATGCCTTCGGCTCGGCCCGGCTCGACAAAGAAGTCCGCCGGACCTCCGATGCCGAATGACGTGCGCGAAGCCAGCGGCTCCTTCTCCCGAACCCCGGGCAGGCCACGCAGCCAGGCGAGGTTAGACGCGCTGCGCCAGCTCATCGCCCAGCTTGCGGATATCACCCGCACCCATCAAAAGCAAAATGTCGTCGGGTCCGACCAGGCCTTCCAGCACCTGGCGCGCGCCCTCGAAATCACCCACGTACGAGCCGTTGGGCAGCAGATTGGCCAAGTCGCTCCCCTGCACTCCGGTCGGATTGTCCTCGCCAGCCGAGTAAACGTCGAGCACCAGCACCTTGTCAGCGCCGATGAAAGCGCGCGAGAAATCCTGCATGAGCGCCGCCAGGCGCGAGTACCTGTGCGGTTGGAAGACCACTATCAACCGGCGGTGGCGAAGCTCGCGCGCCGCCTGCAGCGTCGCGCGGACCTTGGTCGGATGGTGGCCGTAGTCGTCATACACCGCTGCGCCCTGGAACACACCGATGAACTCAAGGCGCCGGTGGGCGCCAGGAAATCTCTCGAGCGCACCCGCCACATCCGAGAAGCTCACGCCCACCTCGAGCGCCATAGCGGCGGCGCCGGTGGCGTTCTGCACGTTGTGGCGGCCGGGCTGGCGCAGGTTGACGCGGCCCAGCTCACGGCCGTGGTGGTGGATGGGAAACGGACGCCCTTCGCCGCAGCGGTAGTCGGCGCTCTCGTCGAAGCCATAGGTGACGCGTCGTGCCTCTGATTTGAGGGAACGGGCCCGCTCATCGTCGGCGCACAGCACCGCGAGGCCATCCGCCGGAAGGCCTGCGACGAAATCGGCGAAGAGATTCTGCACCGCCTCCACGTCTTTGAAGTGGTCGATGTGGTCCAGCTCGATGTTGGTGATGATCGCGCGCTTCGGATGGTGCAGGACCAGGCTGCCATCGGACTCATCGACCTCCGCGACCAGCAGCGTTGAGCGCCCGGCGCGAGAGCTCGACCCGTCCCCCACAAGGACCGTCGGGTCAAGTCCCGCCTCGGCGAGGATGTGACCGACCATGTAGGTGACCGTGGTCTTGCCGGCGCTGCCGGCGATGGCGATCGAGTCGCTTTCGGCGATCAGCTCGGCCAGCATCTCGGCACGCGTGAGGACCTTCACGCCCATCGCTCGCGCCGCGTCGAGCTCGGGGGATGACTTGATGGCGCCGCTGTAGACCAGGAGGTCCTGGAACAGCACATGCTCCGGGTCGTGACCCAGCTCGACGCGCACTCCCGCGTCCTCCAGCTCTGCGGTCGTGTTCGATGGCTTGAGGTCGCACCCGCTCACCTCGTGGCCGCGTGCAAGGAGGACTCGCGCAAGCGCGGAGACCCCCGCGCCGCCGATGCCCATGAGATGGATCTTCATCCGCGCATCACTTCCCTGAGAACGCCGAGCACCCTTTGTGCGGCGTCCCGACGACCGGCGCCGGCCGACGCTTTGGCCATGGCGCGCAGACGCTCGGGCGTGAGACCGTCGAGCGTGGAGACCAGAGAGTCGGGGGTCAGCTTCGCATCGGGGATGCTGACGGCAGCGCCGGCCTCCACCATCGCCGCAGCGTTTTCCTCCTGGTGCCCGCCGCCGAAGGTGCCTGGGATCAGGACCATGGGGAGGCCGACTGCCGTCGCTTCTGCGATCGTTCCGACGCCCGCCCTGCTGACGACGAGATCTGCGGTGCCCATCAGCGACTGCATATCGTCGACGAAAGTGAGCCCGCGATAATGGGCGTGCGAGTGACGCGCGACCCCGTCAGCGCCCTGGCGTCCGGCGACATGCACTATCTCGTCGAACCGCTCGCCCAGGGCGTCGAGCGCAGCCCACACGGTCTGGTTCAGGTTGCGCGCTCCCTGGCTGCCCCCGGTGATCAGGAGATGACGAGCCGGCGCCGCCGGCGTTCGCGGCTCGAATCCCTCCCGCAGTGGAACGCCCGTGAGCACCACACGCCGCGCCTTGATCCGCTTCTCCGTCCCAGGGAGAGTCGTGCAGACCGCGGCGGCCGCTCCCGCGAACATGCGGGTGGCGAGCCCGGGGCGGACGTCCTTCTCGTGCAGCACGTACGGGATGCCGCGCAACCGTGCCGCGGCGATCGCCGGCGCCATCACGTAGCCGCCCACGCCGAGAACGATGTCGGGGCGGAAGGCGTCGACGATGCGGAGGCCGGCTCGGAGGGCAAGAGGAATGACGGCCGGCAGGGCGACGTTCTTCCAGAGCGCATCGCGGTCGAGCCCGCGCACATTGACCGTGGCCAGCTCGAAACCCGCGGCAGGGACCAGGCGCTCCTCGGGACCGCCCGCGCGCCCAACCAGCAGCAGGGCACCGTCCGGTTCCTCAGCGCGAAAAGCTCGGGCGACTGCGAGGGCGGGATAAAGGTGCCCGCCGGTCCCGCCGCCCGCTATCAAAAGGCGCATTTGTCCTCCGTTTAAGTCCGGTTTCCGCATTGGTGCCACGACGCGCGATGCTCAGCAGCACGCCGACCGCCGCCAGCGTCGTGGCCAGCGCCGTGCCGCCGTAGCTGAAGAAGGGCAACGGCACCCCGGCGATCGGCAACGTGTTGGTGACTGTCGCCATGTTGAGCAGCGCCTCGAACGCGATCCACGTGGTGATCGCCACGGCCAGCACCACTCCAAACCGATCGGGGGCTCTCAAGCCCGCCCGGTAACCGCGGATTGCAAAGCATAGGAAGCCGAGCATTACCAGTGTGGTGCCGGCCAGGCCCGTTTCCTCTCCGACGATGGCGAATATGAAGTCGGTGTGAGCCTCCGGCAGCCAGCCGTACTTCTCCACCGAGTGGCCGATGCCGACGCCGAAAAAGCCTCCCGACCCGAGGCCGTACAGGGCCTGTGTCGATTGAAAGCCCGCCCCCAGCGGGTCGGAAAAGGGATCCCTGAAGGAGACAAGCCGCGCGATTCGATACGACTCGAACAACGTCACAGCGACGAGCCCCAGACCGAGGACTGCGACGAGCAGGACGATGTGTCGAAACCGCGCCCCGCCCGCCCAGTAAGCACTGATGAAGATGCCAATCATCACGATCGAGGTGCCGACATCCTTCTCCAGCATCAACAGCACCAGCACGCCCGCGAGCATTGCGGCGATCGGGAGGAGCCCTTTCTGAAACGTGCCGATCACAGCAGCATTGCGATCGATCCAATGGGCGAGGAAAACCGCGAAGGCAAGCTTTCCAAGCTCGGACGGCTGGAACGTGCCGAGTGGGCCGGCGTCAAACCATCGACGCGCGCCGTTGACTGTCACGCCGATATGCGGCACCAGGACCAGGAGCATCAACAGCACCACGACGGCGGCGCCCGCAGGCGCGAGCCGGCGCAGTTTCGTGTAGTTGAAACGGCTGAGCACGAACAGTGCAGCAAAGCCGATGAGCATCCAGACCGTCTGCCGCTCGGCGTAATAGAACGCGGACTCGTGCTGTGTGTAGGCGAAGGCGACGCTCGCGCTCGTGACCATCACCAACCCCGCCGCACACAACAGCACGGTCGTCATCAGCAGTAGGCGATCGGGCTGGCGCTCCTGCACTCGCTCGCTCATGGAGGCGCTCCGAATTTCGCATGGACGGCAGACTTGAACCGGCGGCCGCGGTCCTCGAAGTCCTTGAACATGTCAAAGCTCTTGTAGGCGGGGCTGAGGAGAACGACCCCGCCCGGCCGTGCCAGCCGGCCGGCCGTCTCGACGGCCTCATCGAGGTTCGCCGCGCGTACGACTTTCCGGTGGTTGTGCAGCGCTTCCGCCAGGGTGCCGGCGGAGGCTCCGATGAGCACCACTGCTTCGGCGTTGGCGAGCACATCCGCCAGCCAATCGCCCAGCTCGAACCCGCTGCCGTAGCCGCCGGCGATGAGCACGACCGGCGTGTTGGGGAATGCAGCGAGGGCGACCCTCCCGGCATCGGGGTTGGTGGCCTTCGAGTCGTTATACCAACGCACGCCGTTCCATTCGCCCACGAGCTCGAGGCGGTGCTCGACCCCTTTGAACGAGCGGATCGCCGCGTCGATCGCGTCGTCGGAGAGGCCGGCGATCCGGCCGACGGCCGCAGCGGCGAGCGCGTTTTCCATGTTGTGCCTGCCTGGGAGCGGCATCGGCGGGAGCGGCCGGTGCTGGTCGAACCACACCACGTGAGCCTTCGTGCGTCCGGCCAGACGCCGCGTAACGTCATCGCGTCCGTTCAGAACGGCGAAATCGTCAGAGCCGGCGAACTCGATGGCGCGGGCTTTCAGATCCACGTACCGCTCGAACGTGCCGTGCCGGTCGAGGTGATCCGGCGTGATGTTGAGGATCACCCCGACGTGCAGATGCGGCTCCTGGACCGACTCCAGCTGAAAGCTCGACAGCTCGAGCACCACCCAGTGGCGCGGCGTGATCTCGCCAAGGCGGTCGAGCACCGTTTCGCCGATGTTGCCGCCGACGATGACGGGCCGATCGCCGGCGGACAGAACCGTTCCACTGAGCGCGGTGGTCGTGGTCTTGCCGTTGGTGCCCGTGATGCCGACGACGGTGCCGGGGCACAAACGCAAGAACAGGTCGATCTCGCTCGAGACTGGTATGCCGCGCTCGCGAGCCCTGCGCAACAGGTCGGAGTCCCAGGGCACGCCCGGGCTCGCGTACACCGCCTCGATGCCTTCGAGGACGCTGTCGTCGTAGCCGCCAACGCGCAGCTCGACGCCGCGGGGCAGTTGCGCGATCGTTTCTGCGAGCTCTGACTCGGGCCTGCGGTCGGTCAGCCTGACGCGCTCGCCCCTGCCGGTGAGGTGGTTGGCAAGCGCGACCCCGCTGCGCGCGGCCCCGACCACCAGGGCAGTCACGAGGCCAGCCGCACCACCCCGGCCGCGGCCAGCGCCGAGACCAGCCCCGCGCCCCAGAAGGAGAGCGCGATGCGATTCTCAGACCAACCCTGGTGGTGGAACGTGTAGTGGATCGGGGTCATCTTGAAAACTCGTCGTCCGCCGCTGGCTTTGAAGTAAGCCACCTGAATGATGACAGACAGGGTCTCCAGCACAAACACAAGACCGACCAATGGAAGCAGAAGGATCAGTCCTTGCTGCACAGCCATCGCCGCAAGCGCGAACCCGATCGCCAGCGATCCGGTGTCGCCCATGAATACTCGCGCCGGGTAGCGATTGAAAATCAAAAACGCGACGAGCGCGCCGCACAACGTCATCGCGACGGCCTTCTCGCCGGCCGGCGCGCCCGGCATGAGCAGGACGATCGTCGCGAATGCGATGGCCGACAGCCCGCCGGCCAGGCCGTCGATCCCGTCGGTGAGATTGACCGCGTTGGCGGTGCCGACAATCGCGACGATGGCCAGCGGAAAGATCAGCCATGGGGTGGCCGGCAGAAAGAGTTGATGCGATGCACCCTGCACAGTCGCCAGCCATGCGACGGGGACCGCGAGCAGGATCTGGATCGGAAATTTGAGGCGGGCGGGAATGCCCCGCGTGCCGACCTGCAGCTTGCTGCGGTCGTCGGCGAAGCCGATGAGACCACCGGCGATCAGACCCGCCACTGCCGGCAGGGCGCCCGCGTGTCCCGCGATCGTCGCGAGCACGCCGGCAACGATGCCGAGCGCGACAAAAAGGATTCCCCCGCCGGTCGGCGTCCCCGCCTTTTTCTGATGGCTCTCGGGCAGCTCGGTCTGAATGACCTGACCGGATTTCCACCGACGCAACGCGCGGATCAGAAATGGATAGAGAACTGCCGACAGGACGAGCGCGACCACGAACGTGATGGCCGAGAAGACAGTCACCGCGTCAGCTCTTTCACGACTTCGTCAAGGCGGATTCCATGCGATCCCTTGATCAGCACACGGTCGCCCTCGAGCGCGTTGCGCCTCACCCACAAGACCGCCTCGGCCCGATTGGGGACGATCTCCGCGCCGGCGGCTTCGGCAAGGATGCGCGCTCGTTCGCCATCGATCACGCAAA
>DATCPW010000321.1:0-4185 GCA_036569865.1 Candidatus Dormiibacterota bacterium | reverse complement strand
GACAACGAGGGCATCATCGCCAACCCAAACTGCTGCGCCGTGCCGCTGACCGTCGTCCTCAATCCTTTGAGAAATGCGGTGGGCGTCGAGCGGGTGCTCGTCTCCACTTACCAGTCGGCGTCAGGCGCGGGCAGGGCCCTTGTGGATGAGCTGGAAGAGCAGACCAAGGCGATCGCGGACGGCGAGCAGCCGCCGGTATTCGTCTATCCGTACCAGCTCGCGTACAACGTTGTCCCTGGTGGCTGGCATCCCGACGCCGATGGGTATAACGAGGAGGAGGTCAAGATCGCCAACGAGACCCGCAAGATCATGCACATGCCGGACCTGCCCATTGCAGCGACGTGCGTGCGGGTGCCTGTGCCAGTCGGACATGGCGAATCGGTGTTTATCGAGACGACGCGAAAGATCTCGGCCGACGAGGTTCGCACCCTGTTGGGCAGCTCACCGGGCATCATCGTCGAGGACGACCCGCACGCCAAGATTTACCCGACGCCCCACCACGTCGCGGGCAAGGACGGGGTGTATGTTGGCCGCATTCGCAACGACCCGTCCTCGAAAAACGGCTTGGCCCTTTGGATCGTCTCGGATAACCTGCGCAAGGGCGCGGCACTGAACGCAGTCCAGATCGCAGAGCATGCAATCGATTTAGGGGTGATCTAGATGGCGAAGGATCTCGGCCGTCTGCTGACAGCGATGCTCACCCCGTTTACGAGTGACGGCGCCGTTGACTATCAAGCCGCCGAGAGGCTCGCTGCCCTGCTCGTGGCCGATGGATCGGATGGCGTGATCGTCTCCGGCACGACCGGCGAATCGCCGACATTGAGCGATGACGAGAAGATCGAGCTGGTCAAAGCCATCAAGAAGGCGATCCCCGGCAAGACCGTGATCGCCGGCACCGGCAGTAACGACACCCATCACTCCGTGAAGCTCTCAGAGCGAGCCATGAATGCCGGCGCAGATGCGCTGCTGGCCGTGGTGCCTTACTACAACAAGCCGCCGCAGGAGGGCATGTATCAGCACTTCAAAGCGATCTCGGAGGTCGGGCCCACGATCATGTACAACATCCAGGGCCGCACGGCGATCAACATGACCGCGGCGACGACCCTTCGGTGCGCGGAGCTGCCAGGCATCGTCGGAGTGAAGGAAGCAAGCGGCGACCTCGACCAGATCGGACTCGTGTGCGCAGGCAAGCCTGTGGGGTTCAATGTCTGGAGCGGCGACGACAGCTGGACGCTACCCCTGATGGCCGCCGGCGGATACGGCGTCATATGCGTCGTATCGCACATCGCGGGCCGTTCGATGAGGACGATGATCGAAGCCCACCTGAAGGGCGAGAACGAAGTCGCGCGCAAGATCCACCTGGGCCTTCTGCCTGTGATCAAAACTCTGATGACGACCGCGGCCAACCCGGTGCCGGTCAAGTCAGTCCTCAACGCCATGGGTTTTCCAGCCGGCCCGTTCCGCCTGCCCCTGGTCCCGCTGACGAAGGAGCAGCTCGAGTCGGTAATGCACACGGTTCGCGAGGCGGGAGACCTCATCACGTTCAAGGCAGGAGTCAAAGTCGCTTAGCGCACCGGAGCTTCAGCTTCTGCATACCGAGGTCCGCGCCTGTATTAAATGCGGGCTGCATGCAACGCGAACGCAAGCGGTGCCCGGGATCGGGCCCTGCCCGGCGGACATCATGATCGTCGGCGAGGCCCCGGGCTTCAATGAGGACCGCCAGGGCGAGCCGTTCGTCGGCGCCGCAGGAAAGCTGCTGGATACACTCCTCGTGCGGATCGGCCTGAGCCGCGCGGATGTCTACATCACCAATGTCCTCAAGTGCCGGCCGCCCATGAACCGTGACCCCATGCCCAACGAGGCCGAGGCGTGTTCGCCGTACCTGGCGCGGCAGCTCGAGTTAATCAAGCCGAAGGTCGTCCTCATCCTCGGCCGCCACGCCATGGAACGGCTGATGCCGGGCCAGGGCTCGATCTCCCGGGTGCACGGCAGCCTGGTGAAGCGCGGGGATGTGGCCTATGTTCCGCTGTACCACCCGGCCGCGGCTCTTCACAACGGAGCGCTTGTCGCGGACCTCGAGCGAGACTTCGACAAGGTCAAGACCTACCTGGACAAGCTGCTGGCCCCTCCGCCGCCACCTGAGCCGACCCTTCCGCCGCGACAGGAATCAGAACAGCTGCGGCTGCTGTGAGCGCCTCGCGACTGCGTTATCTGCCGCTGGGCGGCCTGGGCGAGGTCGGCATCAACATGTGGGCCCTCGAGTGGGAGAAGCAGATCCTCGTCGTCGACGCGGGACTGATGTTTCCCCATGAGGACATGCTCGGCATCGACCTCGTCCTGCCGGACATCTCATACCTCCTCGATCGAAGCAAGGATGTGCTCGGCATCTTTTTGAGCCACGGTCATGAAGACCACATAGGTGGCCTTCCTTATGTCTTGAAGAAGCTCAACGTCCCTGTGTACGGGACACGGCTCACGCTCGGCCTGGTCAAGCCCAAGCTCAAGGAGCATCGCATCCTGCGCGAGGCCGACCTGCGCGAGGTGCGCGTGGGTGACGCGGTGCAGCTGGGCCCGTTCCGTGTCGAGACCGTGGCCGTATGTCACTCGATCCCCGATGCCGTCGCGCTGGCGATCGAGACCCCGGTCGGCAGGGTGATTTACACCAGCGACTTCAAGCTCGACGACGCACCGCCTGACGGCTTGCCGACCAACATGGCGCGATTCAAAGAGCTTGGGGACGCGGGCGTGCTGCTCTTGCTCGGCGACTCGACCAACGCGGAGCGCAATGGACACTCCGGCTCGGAGCGGGACTTGCACGAACCCTTCGAGCGGATCTTCGGCGAGGCGCCCGGGCGCATAGTCGTCGCCAACTTCGCCTCGAACATCCATCGCATCCAGCACCTCGTGCGTATGGCGATCCAGTTCGAACGTCGGGTGGCGGTAGTGGGACGGAGCCTGCAGACCAACTTCAAGACGGCGCGGGAGCTCGGTTTTTTGAAAGTGCCCGAAGGGCTCACCATCAAGCTGGAGGACACCGACCGCATCTCGCCTTCGAAGCTCCTGCTGCTCACCGCTGGGAGCCAGGGCGAACCGATGTCGGCGCTCGCCCGCTTCGCCGCGCAGCGCCACCCCTTCGTCAACGTGCTCAAGGGGGACTGGGTGGTCATCTCGGCACGCCCGATCCCCGGCAATGAACGACTCGTCCATCAGACGGTCAACAACCTGTACCGCCACGGGGCGCGGGTGTTTTACTCCGAGGTCGGCCACGTGCACGTCACGGGCCATGCCCAGAGGGACGAGCTTCGCGAGATGCTCGACGCGGTTCGCCCTCGTTACTTCATCCCGGTGCACGGCGAATACCGGCAGCTCGTGCAGCATGCCGAGGTAGCCCGCGAGGCGGGCCTGAGCGACGATCGCATCATCGTCGTCGAGGACGGCGAGACGGTGGAGCTCGGCACCGACTCGATCCACACTGGAGCCAAGGTGAGCACGGGTTTGGTGTTTGTCGACGGCCTCGGTGTTGGCGATGTCGAGCAGGTGGTGCTGCGCGACCGCCGGCATCTGGCCGAGGACGGCATCCTCATCGTGACCCTGACAGTCGATCGCGAGACGGCGATAGTGCGGGCCGGACCAGACCTGATTTCCAGGGGCGTGATCGAACCGGAGCTGTCATCGAAGCTGATGGCTGATGCGCGCGACGCCGCGATGGCGAGCATTGCGCGCCTGGCCGGTACTCACGCGGATGTGAACACGCTGAGGGAAGCCATCCACGACGCGGTGTCACAAACCGTGTGGAAGAAAACCAGGCGCCGCCCGATGGTGATCCCGGTGTTGTTGGAAATCTAGATGAAGCTGCCGCCTCTAGCGCTAGTAGCGCCCAGCCTCTGTCCACGGTGCGATCAGCCCGCGATGGTTGGCGACTCGGGCGAGGACGCCCGGTGCGGTCACTGCGGCCTGCAGCTGCACCAGTGCGGGAGCTGTCGAGGGGTGGCGGGTCCCTTCGATCGGTACTGCGGCTTCTGCGGCCACGAGATGGTGCGCGGCGAGTCGCGCCCGATGTGGTGGAGGCTATGGCTGCTCGCGGCGCTGGTACCGCTGGCGGCCGGCTTGATCTACGGGATCGTGCAGGCGGGGTTGCACCCCGCTAGGTAACCCATACAGGAAGCTGCGCGGGTCAGGGCGGAA